>CASBRC010000389.1 GCA_949128015.1 Synechococcales cyanobacterium PMM_0003 | reverse complement strand
GGTCAAGTAAATTGGAGCGTTTTGCCACCTGAAACAGAGCGTCAATTGATTGAAGACTTGGAAGCAGTTGTGCCGAAGCTCAATCAAGCCGATGCATTGTATCATCGTTCGATTTCCGATCTTGATGGATTGCGTAAAGCTGAATTTATGCGATCGCATACAGGCGAAAACTTCTACGGCATCATTACCAGTGTCCAGTCCTACGGATTTTTTGTGGAGATCGAATCCTTATTAGTTGAAGGCTTAGTCCATGTCAGCTCCCTTAAAGATGACTGGTACGAGTTCCCATTGATTAATGGTAAAGGAAGGGCGCGAGCTTCAACTTTGCTTGTTGGTCGTCGTAGTGGTCGTCAATATTGTTTAGGCGATCGCGTAGAAGTTCAAGTTAAGGGAGTAGATTACTATCGTCAACAAATCGACTTAGTGGCCGTAGTCAATGCTGAAAGCGATCGTGACTTGCCTAATAATTCAGAAGCCAATTCAGAAGCCAACCCAGAAGCGGAAGTTGCTTTAGAATATCCTGAAGAAATCGATGCAGAAATCTTAGAATAATCTTCAAAATATAGCGCTTTGCCTTTTGCCAAAGGCAAAAGGCAAAGCTAGAAATTTTTACTCCTCTCCACGAGTTCTCCACCATGTCGCTTTCCCGCCTATTGGTGACTGTTTTAAATCGTCTTCAGCCATCTGCGGAGACGGTCATGCTTATTTCTGCGATCGCGGTGGGTGTGATCAGTGGTACTGGCGTAACCCTATTTCGCAAGCTGATTTTATTTACCCAAGAAATCTATTGGCACGATTTAGCTGTAGTTCTTGGTGCTAAGTGGCATTGGGCGATCATTTTTATTCCGATGATTGGAGCGCTAGTTGTTAGTCTTTTACGCTTCAAATTAGATCAAGCAGAATCTAGAGCCTCTAACCGTGAGCTAGGGCTATCCTATTCCCAAGTTTCTCTAAAAACTGTGGCGGCGGCTCTTTCCCTAGGCTCAGGAGCTTCGTTAGGTCCTGAAGGTCCAAGTGTTGAGCTAGGTAGCAATATTGGATCTTTGCTTGGTCAAATGATGCAATTTTCTAGCGAACGGATTCGGTTGCTGATTGGTGCAGGGGGAGCCGCAGGTCTAGCCGCAGGGTTTAATGCGCCGATCGCAGGCGTATTTTTTGCCCTTGAAGTATTGCTGCGCGATTCCTATCGCACCAATAAATCTAGCCCTAACTCTGATGTCAGCGTTGTCGTTATTGCTTCGGTGATTTCAGCACTGGTCTCCCAGATTAGCCTCGGAGAGCGTCCCGCCTTCAGCTTGCCTGTTTATGAAGTCCGCAGCTATTGGGAATTACCTTTATATCTTGGTTTGGGTGTGCTAGCCAGTGTGGTGGCGCTGATGTTTACCCATGCGATTAAACATGCTAAAAAATTTTTTGCGGGTGAATGGGCGATCGCGCCATTTATGCAAAAGCTACCCATGCCTATCAAACTACTTATAGGTGGACTATGTGTTGGCCTTATCGCCTTAACTTTTCCTGAAGCAATTGGCATTGGCTATGAAACGGTGGAATCAATCTTGCAAGATACCCCTTTCACAATTCCTTTGTTAATTATTTTGTTAGTAGTAAAACTTGTATTGACAGCAATTAGCTCCGCGAGTGGTTTTGTGGGTGGGATTTTTGCACCTTCGATTTTCTTAGGAGCTGTGCTGGGTAGTCTATATGGACAGGCGATCGCCTATTTTTTACCCGCATCGATCCCGATCGCGGCATCTCCCGCTTATGCCCTCGTCGGGATGGCAGCAGTTTTAGCGGGTACAGTTCGCGCTCCTTTGACATCAGTTTTACTGCTATTTGAAATGACTCGCGACTACCGCATCGTGTTACCACTGATGGCATCTGTAGGACTCTGTGCATGGGTACTTGACCAAATGGATACAACTAAGTCTGATCGGATGATCATGCAGTGGTCTGGCTTACCATCTGACATCGAGGTTCTTGAAAAAATTAAAATTGCCGAAGTCATGACGCTCAATCCTGCCTCGGTCAAATATTCAATGCCTGTCCTACAAGCAGCACAATTTATTACCAGTGGCTATCATCATAGCGCCCTCGTATTTGATGATATTAACCATTTACAAGGCATTCTTACCACTCAAGATATTAAGCGAATTCTCTCAGCGTCTGCCATTGATAGCCCGCTTGAAGAAATGACAGTAGAGAATATTTGTACCCGCGAGGTGCTATGTACATTTGCTGACGAATCTCTTGCCGAAGCTTTGAAACGAATGGCTACAAGAGATTTACGCCAGATGCCCGTAGTAGATCGCCATCAGCCTAAACGAGTAATTGGGATGGTCGATCGGCTGGCGATTACAACGGCATATAATACAGCACTAACAAAACGAGCGATTGCTGCTAGAATTACAGCGACTAAATTGACTGTACCTATTACTAATAATACCTATACGACTGTAACTAACGGTTCTAGTAATGGTTCTAGTAATATTCCTAGCAATAGTGCTAATGACAAGAGTAACGATAAAGACAATAATCTAAGTAGTTTAAATAATTCTCTAAGCAACACCTTAGATAGCACTTCAAGCAATAACTTAGATAAAGAGTCAGATATTCACAGTTCTGAGTCAATTTCCTAGTTAAATTTACGCAAAATTTGTCTTAATATCTGGCAAATAGCCCAAATAAGGATGTCATGGATAGCGAAGAAATATTAATTGAATTTGTGGGAACTGGCGATCGCGCCAGTGGTGAATCGATCAAATCGATTAGCACTACCAAGATTAAAGACAGCATTCAAAGACTTGCTAGCATTGTCCAGCAACTCGCGATAGAAAGCACTCCAAGCCATCCTAATGGGCTAGCGCTTGATGAAGTCGAAATTTCGATCAAGATTTCAGATACGGGTGAGGCAATTTTATTAGGTGATGGTCAAAGTAATGGGGCGATGACTTTGCGATTTCGCCGTCCTAGCAATGGCTTTGCGATCGCAAAGCCCTCGACTCAGTCATCATCACTCACCTCTAGTACGGGCGTTGACTATACTAAGTTACAAGCTTTGCTATCGAGTAGTAAATGGCAAGAAGCAAATCAAGAAACTTGGAATGTAATGTGTCAAGCGGCTCGAAAAAATACTGGTTCGGTGTTGACAGCCGATGAGATTAAGCAAATTTCTTGTGATGATTTACAAATGATTGATAATCTTTGGCAGCAGCATAGTCAAGGTCGCCATGGATTTAGCGCCCAAAATCAGATCTATATGTCATCAATTCTGGGATAAATAAGTATATGGACGTTATAAACAACAAAAGCCAAAAAGTTACAGCGCACGCGCAGCGTGCGCTATAGCTTTTTGGCTTTTATATATATTTGGTCTATTTACAACAATCTCACTGACAACTAGCAATTTTATAATCAATTCACAAGGCAAATCATCAGGGGTTAGCGTCATGGATCAGGATAAGCAAAAGCAGATTACAGGCTACTTTATTGAGGAGGCTAAGGAGCATCTTCAGACAATTGAATCAGGACTGCTCAATTTGCAATCTCTGATGGGTAACGCTGAAGACGTAAATGAGATATTTCGGGCTGCTCACTCCATCAAAGGTGGGGCTGCTATGCTGGGATTTAGCAGTATTCAACATGTAGCGCATAATTTTGAAGACTATTTCAAAGTTATGCGTGAAAACAATAATTTACGGGTTGATCAGGAGTTACAGACGCTTTTTTTACAAGCTTTTGATAAGTTACAAGAGCTTGTTGAGCATTTACAGAGTCCTTATGGACTGACCAAGGATGCAGTTGATACGGTTATGGCTGGTTCCGATCGAATCTTCATAAACCTTAAAAATCATCTCCAAAATTTGATCTCAGGTAAGGAAACCCAAGGAAATACGCTGTTAGGAGATACCAAGGTTGTTGAGACAAAAGCAATGTTGGGGATATTTCAGTCAGAAGTGCCGCTCAAGTTGCGAAATATGCTGGAATTGTTCAAGCAGCCTGATAGTCCTCGAAGTCGTCAAAATCTTGCCGCTATTTGTACTCAGCTCAAGCAAATAGGCGATCGCTTTGATCTAAGCCCTTGGTCGGTATTGATGGAATCGGTAAGTTTGGCGATCGCAAATCCTAATAATCAATTTCGCGCACTCGCCCCAATTCTCATTAAGGAAGTCAAACAAGCTCAGGAACAAGTTTTAGCGCAAAAAGCCAATCAAATCAAAGCATCATCTCAATTATTACAATTGATCCCCGCTAATTTATCCAGTAAGACTATCGCGACCCAAGAGTCTCTCAAAGCGGCTAATATCGCTTCTGAAAATACTTCAGCCGATGAAGTTAGTAAGATTTTTGGGGCGGTGATCGAGGAAGATAAAGCGATGAAAGGTTGGCAAACCTTTAGCGATCGCGTTGGTTGGCGAAAGAATGGAACTTGGATCGCTTCTTCCAATGCTGCGGCTTCTCAGGCATATCCTGATGGGCATTTCCCTACACCACTTTGGCTAGCATCTTGGCATCAGTCCAAGGATTCTAAAGCAAAAGAGTTTCAATCTCAGTACGCAGCACTTTTAGCCAAAATTGCTAGCTGCAATATCAATTAATTAAACAATAAAAATTTTAAAAGGGTCGCAAAGCGACCCTTTTAAAATTTTTAAATATAGTTAGAGCGCTTTGCGCTCTAACTATATTTAAAAATCTACACCGCGTTTGAGATCTACGCCTTTTTCTGCATAGTGTTTGTGACAGACCATTTCGGAATGAACTGATGCAAGATCGAAGTAAGCAGGCTGATTGAAACATCTCCCTGTAATAATTACTTCAGTATCGCGGGATTTTTTGAGTAGCGCTTGGCAGATTGGCTCGACGGGTAATAAATCGAGATCGACAGTGGGATTTAATTCATCAAGGATAATTGTCTTGTAAAGTCCAGATGCGATCGCAGCTTGAGCAATTTCCCAACCGCGTTGGGCTTCGATGCAATCCATTTCTTGTTGCTGACCGCGCCAGACGATCGCATCGCGTCCACAGCGTTGATGATCGATCACATGGGGATAGCCACGCTTGAGAGCGGCGATCGCTGCATCTTCGGTGTAGCCTGCACCACCCTTGAGCCATTGCATAATTAGCACACGGTGCGATAAATCGCGACTGATGCCCGTACCGATCGCCTTTAGCGATCGCCCCAAAGCTGAAGTACTTTTACCTTTACCTGCACCCGTATAAATCTCGATTCCTGTGACATCGTATTTCTCAGCATGAGCATCGTCGTGCGATCGCATTTCTGAATGCAGATCGGCGATATCGATTAGCGACTGCGGTGCGCCGCGTCCTGTGCAGATTACTTCTAAATGAGGTGGTTTATTCTTTAAGTCTTTGACAATGCGATCGGCGGGGATTAAGCCTAAATCAAGGACAGGGTTAATCTCGTCTAAAACGACAACAGAGTATAGCCCTGAAGCCATTGCTCCTTTTGCGATCGCCCAACCACGTTCAGCTTCTTGGCGATCGAAGGGTGTAATGTGT
>CASBRC010000388.1 GCA_949128015.1 Synechococcales cyanobacterium PMM_0003 | reverse complement strand
ATAGGTTCTTACATCGCTTTGCTAGGACACAAACCCAAAAGAGAGAGGCGGCGCTCCGCGCCGCCTCTCTCTTTTGGGTTTTTATTTGCGATCCTAAATGATGATTTAAGGACGATTTAAGGACGATTTGATCAAAAGCATGATCAAACGGGATATGTTGCCGTTTGGTTAAGAATTTCAGGCAAAGCTTGTAACATCAAACACATTTGTTAAGGAATGTTGCTTAGTTTTTTATCTTTGAGACTTAACGACACTCCATCTTTTACTGTTTAGATATTGTTGATTGCTTTATAAAACAAGCGATTAAAAGTAATAAATTTAAAATCCACTTTTTTAAGGAGAGCGAAATGCTTGACGCTTTTTCTAGAGCTGTAGTTTCAGCTGATGCTAGTACTTCCGTTGTAGGCGACATCAATGCTCTTAAAGCATTCGTTGCTAGCGGTAACCGTCGTTTGGATGCTGTAAATGCGATCGCCAGTAATGCAAGCTGCATGGTTTCTGATGCAGTAGCAGGTATGATTTGCGAAAACCAAGGCTTGATCCAAGCTGGTGGTAATTGCTACCCTAACCGTCGTATGGCTGCTTGCTTACGTGACGCTGAAATCGTTTTACGTTATGTCACCTACGCTCTATTGGCTGGTGATTCTTCCGTACTTGATGATCGTTGTTTGAACGGTTTGAAAGAAACCTACTCTGCTTTGGGAGTCCCTACAACCTCCACAGTTCGTGCAGTTCAAATCATGAAAGCACAAGCAGTTGCTCACATCCAAGACAATCCTAGCGAAAAGTTTGCAGGTTCCAAACTTCGCAAGATGGGTTCTATCGTAACTGAAGATCGTTGCGCTAGCTTGGTTGCTGAAGCTTCCAGCTACTTTGATCGCATTATCTCAGCTCTTAGCTAATTAATCCATTCTAATCAGCCTCGGCTAATTAATTGCTAATCGCAAAATTGAGACTTTCCCAAGTCAATCGAAACTAAGCTCACTGTATAAAAAGAATCCAGTTTGGAGATTTAAAATGAAATCCGTTGTTACTACCGTAATTGCCTCTGCTGATGCAGCTGGTCGTTTTCCTACCACCTCTGACCTCGAATCAGTACAAGGTTCTATCCAACGTGCAGCAGCACGTTTGGAAGCGGCTGAAAAGCTAGCTGCTAACCTTGATAACGTTGCTAAAGAAGCATACGACGCTTGTATCAAGAAGTACCCTTACCTGAACAATGCAGGTGAAGCAAACTCAAACGATACATTCAAGTCCAAGTGTGCCCGTGACATCAAGCACTACCTTCGCCTAGTTCAGTACAGCCTTGTTGTTGGCGGTACTGGTCCTTTGGACGAGTGGGGTATTGCAGGTCAGCGCGAAGTATACCGTGCATTGAGCTTGCCTACTGCTCCTTATGTAGAAGCTTTGAGCTATGCTCGTACCCGTGGTTGCACACCTCGTGACATGTCTGCTCAAGCTTTGACTGAGTACAATGCATTGCTCGACTATGCAATCAACTCTCTTTCCTAGTCAAATACTTTAAAGAGTGCTACTTTGTTGTACTCTTTAACAAAAAAGAAGGGGAAGCGCTTTGCGCTTCTCCTTCTTTTTTAGTTTGACGATTGATATAATTTAAGGATTATGGATAAACGTTTTAATAGTTTTTTTAATTTAACAGAAGATCAGGCGATCGCCCTTTTAGATACACCTCAAGACCAAATTGGTGAGGAAGATTCGCGCTATATTGCTGCTTCTCATTTAATTAATTTTTCATCAGATAAAGCGATCGCAGCTTTAATACGAGCGATCCAGCAAACCGATGATGCTTTGGATAATCGCATTGTCAGGCGCAAGTCGGTTGAAACTTTGGGGCGACTTCAAGCCACGCAATCTTTACCGATTATTCGTGAATGCCTTGCTGATTCTGATTGCTTCTTAACTGAAAATGCAGTATGGGCGATCGGTGAAATTGGTACTAATGATACTGGGATCTTAGAAGAAATTGCCCAATTGCTAGATAAGCCCAGCCAATCATATCGCGTCATCATTCAGACCTTAGCCAAGCTCGATTACCAACCAGCATTAGAGAGAATTCGTAAATTCACTAATAATACTGATTTGCCTTTAGCCAGTGCCGCGATTACCGCAGTTTGTCGGTTGACTAGAGACTATGCGGACATGGAAAAAGTTGTTGATTTATTGCATAACGCGAGTGTGATTGCGAGACGCTTATCAGTTCAAGATTTGATCGATGCCAAATATTATGCGGCGATCCCTAATATTTCCACCTGTCCAGTGTCTCTAGTGTTTCGCTTGCGCGGAGTTAGGATGTTAGCTGAAGATGGACTTAATGAAGGCGCGATCGCCTTTTCTGATGTGGAACCTTATTTAGAAAAATCCTTGCGCGATCATCCTAATGATTTGATTTTGGTACATAGTTACGATACTTTGCCAGCACTATCTTTTTTATTGCGTGAGTTATACGAAACCGATTTTGGGCGTTGCTATTTAGCAATTAAAACAATTCTGGACAATTATGCGGATGTTGCACCTGACGCATTGTTTGGAACCTATGCCGAAGAAGCTCACAATGACTATGGTGCTCATTTTCATGTGATGAAACTATTTGGTTGGCTAAAATATGCTCCTGCTTACGATCTCTTAATCGAAGCTCTGCATAACAAACAACCACAGTTCCAGAAGTCCCGCGCCGCCGCCGCGATCGCCCTAGCCGAAATCGGAGATGTCAGAGCCATTCCCGAAATCAAAGCCTGTCTCACAACCCAAATTTGGGATCTGAAATATGCTTCTCTACTCGCCCTCGAAAAATTTGGCGATCGCAGTGGCTATGAATTGCTAAGTGAAGATAGCGATTTATTAATTCGCGAAAAAGCTAATTCAAAGAAAAATCAAAACTAAAGCTAAAAATAATTATGTCTGAAGCCCTATTCCAACAACTCAAACATCCAAATCCCAATCTCCGTAACCAAGCGATGTGGGAACTAGCGGAAAACCACAATAATGAGGAAACCATCGCTAAGTTGATGAGTATTCTCAATGATGAAGATACAACCTACCGTCGAGCAGCGGTGAAAACTCTCGGCGAAATCGGTCATGCGACGGTGAAGCCATTAGTTGAAGCGATGCTCAATAGTGAAAATGTGACCGTAAGAGGGAGTGCCGCTAAAGCATTGGCCCAAGTTGTTATTTGTCATCCCGATCAGCCACTATCTGTCGAAGGTGTGCAGGGTTTAAAAACAGCTTTGCAAGATTCTAATCCTGTAGTCAATATTGCCGCAGTGATGGCGATGGGTGAAATTGGTGCGCCTGTTTTGGATATTTTGATAGAAGCTTTGCAAGAAACGGACAATCCTGCTTTGGCAGTTTCGTTGGTAAATGCGATCGCTTCTATCGGCGACAGTCGAGGGCTTGGTATATTGCAAGCAATTATTGATGATGAATCAGCCGATTCCTATGTGCGGGAAACAGCAACTAGTGCCATATCTAGATTAGATATGACATCTGGGTTTAAGTCAGCAAAAGCATCCAATTAGAACTGGAGTTTAGACTAATTTTCAGTTAAGAGCATAGACTTGTGGTCAACAAAAACACTTAGCGTTTCATAGCCGCTTAAACCCAAAATATCATATTTGTTCGCTCCAATGATTTGTTATGCCCCCGATCGCTTCTCAATTCTTAACTTTTGCGATCGCAAATTCTCTCTCTGCACTTATCAACAAAGTCAACTATTTTTGCTTGCCCAACCTCGAATAGAAACAGATAACCTCAACGGTGCGATCGCAGTTTGGCATAACGGGGCTGTTCATCTTCTGGTAGCAACCTTTGCGAAAGATAGCAATTTTCGTCAGTTTGCTGTGACAGAGTTGTTATGCGTTGGCTATAACTACTTTTCATTCACAAGTCTCCAATACTGATAACCCATAGCAGTCAATCTATAGACGGTTATCCGCCCTGTGCTTAAATATTGAAAATCACTAGACTGTTAACAAATCTTTACACAAGTTAACATTAGAGATCTTTGGAAAATGCACAACTCCACTGACCAAAATAGCCCTGAGCTAAACATGGATCATCTCCGAAAGCTAATGGGACAGCAGGCTCAGCGCCGTCCGATCTTCGAGAATATAGCTATTCTTGGTTGCGGCTACGTGGGAAGCGCATTGGCTGACTACTGGGAAGATCGGGGACACTGTATTACTGGCACGACTACAAGTAGGGAACGAATCGCTTCCCTTTCGGCAACCCTCTCCAAAGTAGTCTTGATGAGAGGAGATAATGTCACGGCTGTACAGGATCTACTCCAAGGTCAAAATACATTAGTCATAAGTGCTGCACCCAGTGGCTCTCAGGAGGCTAGTGAAGTAGATTATGAAGCGACTTACCTTGCTACTGCCAAGAATTTAGTCAAGGTCTTGAAGCAAACGCCTAACTTGACGCAAATCGTCTATTTAAGTAGCTGTTCTGTCTATGGAGATCGGCAGGGAAGTTGGGTTGATGAGACCTCATCAGTCAGCCCCTTGGAGCATAAAAGTCAGGTAATTTGTGAGTCCGAAAATATCATCTTACAGGCTGCTAACGAGCATCAGAAAGTCTGTATTTTGAGGCTGGGGGGGATTTATGGTCCTGGACGAGAGCTGTTGAACATGTTTGGCGATTTAGCTGGCATGACGATACCAGGCAAGGGCGATCGCTTTATCAATTGGGTTCATCGTGATGACATCATCGGCGCGATCGATTTCATTCGGTGTAATGAACTTGAGGGAATTTACAACCTAGTTGACGATAGTCAGATGACAGTCAAAGAGCAAGTCAAGCTTGTTTGCGATCGCTACAACTTGCCACCTGTGAAGTGGGACTCTTCCAAATTGAGCAATCGGCGCAAAAGCCTACAAGTCAGTAATGAGAAGATCAAAGCCGCAGGATATGAGCTGATTCACCCTCAACTTCTGGTCTGAGCCTGATTTCTTTCGGGTTTTGTGGAGAGACTCGAAAGCCACTTTCGGTTACCATTCATTAAATCAGCAATGAGTAGATTCCGTAAATGTCAATAATCGTCATCTTCCGACTGACGCTCGATCTGAGCGATCGCTAATCTCGCCAAAACGCGCACCACTTCATGTTGATCATTTAGCACTGCTTGTAATGGTGCGATCGCCATGCGATCGCCAATTTTACCGAGAGAATTAATCGCCGCTTTTCTGACATCTAAATCAGTATCTTGAACCGCCAAAATCAAATGTGGTACAGAGGGAAGATGATTGACTTGTCCTAATACAGAAGCCGCTTCGTTACGAATAATTGGTTCTGGATCGGTCAGGGCATTAATTAAAATATTGCAGGATTTATCGTCCGACTGTTCTTGAGCAACCCGACCGATCGCACCAATTACCGCACAACGTACATCGAGAGAAGATGAATCCAAAGCTTGATATAGATATTCCGCCGCTTCCGAACCCATAAATGCTAAAGCCCACGCCGCCAAACCTTTAGTATCTTCAGGTTGTTCAGGAGAAGCAAGAATATCTAACAAAGCAGGAGCAGCAGCTTGTCCGATTCTTGCCAAAGCCCCTGCGGCAGAATTCTTCACCACTGTATCGCGATCGTTTAAAAAGGAATGGAGTAAGGTGGGAATCGCCATCGGATCGGCAATTAAAGTTAAAGTTTTCGCGGCAGCGCGACGCATAACTTCATTTGGATCATTAGCTAAAGCTTCAATTAACAGAGGTGTCGCAGGTTCGCCAATCTCGGCTAAAGTTTCAGCAAATCTCAGCCTTACCAATCCACGTTTATCCGCTAAACCATTCACCAACTTTTGCAGCACCTCTATGTCTGAATCATCAAAAGTCCCTAAAGTAATCTGTTCATTAACTTCAGCAACTATTGCATCGTTGAGCGCTTGAGCGATTAAGATTGGTTCATCATTAATAGATGTTTCTAGATTAAAAGATTGGCTGGTCATAAATTTGCGATCGCGATATTGGTCAATCAATTTATTTAGAGTTTAAAATTTCTTGCTGTTGGCGTAGCCCCTGAATTTGCACATCAATTTCGGCTAGGCTAGGTTCTAGATGCGAAAGAGCTTGCGCTTTCATGATTTTTGCTTTTTGTGCCATCGCCAAAGTTTCGTTAACCAAGCGATCGCGGTATTGCGCTAATTCGGCAATCATTTCGGTTAGTTCTTCTAAGGTTGCTTGCTCAACAGGAGCAGTTTCGGTACTTTCAGACATATTTTGTTTATTTATATAATTAATTAGAATTTAACTTTGAAAACAGATTGTTATAATGTCAATCTTCGCAGATCGAGTTACCAATTACTCCCTTCCTAGTATAAAAATAGACATTAAAATCCAAAAATTATCGTTACGGCGCGGAGCGCCGCAACGTCTAATCTTTCACTGGGAAGGGAGTAGGTAGCTTATTTTAAACTTGATCATCAAATCTTGTCCGAAAACTCCCATACTTAATCCAATATTGCTTTAAGTTGTGATGGGGAGTATGCAGGCTGGCTTTAGCTCGATAGAGGATGACTTGACGACAATCGCCGATCCAAATTTTGCCAATCGACTCGACTGAAATCACCGCACCACCTAAAGCCGCGATGCATTCTGTAAAACGCTCAGTTGCTGAATAATCGACAGTCTCAAAAACAAAGAGATTACCCGAACAGATAGCATGGCGACTGCGTATCCAGCATTGAAGCTTTTTTTCAGCAATGGGCGGAAGCATTCCATTAGGAATAAGTGAATTAAGAGATGTTTCAACAGATAGTTGGGACTTCATTGGCAAAATTCTGAATTTTTTCAAATCTAAATGCTCCGAAAGTAGAACCCCATAACTGTTGATGGGTATTCACATCTAAGCCTTTGTCTAAACTTAAGAAAGTAGTTTCTGTGACTTCCACATAACTATCCAGATAGGTTTGACAACCTTTTTTTTCAATTAAACATTGATTTCCTTCTACATTGCCCAAAAAGCGATCGCCATCCTTTTTGAAAACCATTGAGCAGTTATATCGACGTTCGATACAGTCTGGAGTTAATGTTTTGAGGATATTTAAGTCGCGTCCTGAGCCTGCATAAAGCATGGCGTTTGTTAAACTGTAGTTTTCGACATAAATCTCGTCGCCGCGATCGACTAAACGATGCACACCTTGTCGATAGGGAGTCCAAAGATCGTAGTCATAAACCTGTTCTGAATAAAGTCCAATTCCAGAGAAAAATTCCAGTGGCAAAGGACGGAAAAAGGCATGAACATGAGCAAAATCTTTGGGATTGTGAGAAGCCTGTTTGTAGTTGCTAAAATCCCCTGACATCCAACAAGCTAGGGTTACTAAGTCGGTTGATACGTTATTTGTAGGTCTATCTAGCAAGGTCATGGCTGGTTAATTTTAGTCTGTGGCTTCTTTGACAAGCTGACGAATCTCTGAAGAAAACGAGGCGGTCACAACTCCACTGCCAGCACTAGTTTTGATTAGCGACACGCGGCAGCGCACATTGGGATTGACAAACCAGATTTTTTCTTCGGCAGCAGCGCGATCATAAGCTGTAATCAAGACAAACGTATCATCGTCGGTAAAGTGATAGTCACCCACCGCAGGAATTTCTTCTGCATAGCCCTGATCTCGCAACAGCTTGCCGCGATTGAGATGCTCAAGATCAGGAATCGGCACGAGAATACAAGTACCTTTGAGAGCCTCGTTTTCATCCCAGTCCGATTGTCCTGCCCAAGTCATCCGAAATGGTGACACTGCTAGCTTGCGATCAATGCTATTCATCTCACATAGTGCGATCACTTCAGGATCGTCAACGGACATAGAGGCGATCGCAATCTCAGACTGTACAGCTTCAAAGTGGCTAAATATCATATGGTGAGCGCTACGTTGCGATCGCCAATTGCCAATTGAGTTTGCCACAAATTGCTGAATATCGAGCATTTATTTAATTTGAATTTGTACAGTTCAGAGTTTAATGCAAGTCTTTTTAGTTACGTAGAAAATCCTAAGACCCTCACCCCTAGCCCCTCTCCCTGAGGGAGAGGGGAACAAGAAAACAACTGAGCCTTGCTCCCCTTCTCCTGCGGGAGAAGGGGTTGGGAGATGAGGGCTTTAGCAACTTCTGCGTAACATCAGTCACTAAGCTACTTCAGTAATGCGAAGAATCTTGCCACCAGTTTTCTGAATGTTCTGAATCTTGCTAGAAAGCTGACTGTAGCCAACCTCGTAGGTAGTAACGCTTTGAGTGACACGAATTCCAGAATTAGCCTTGGTAACTGCAACACGGAAACGCTTACCTCTACTGCTAGAAGCACCAGATCCACCTGCGGGGATCACAATCTTAGTGGGTAGATTGCCGCCAATGTCACCGATTAGTTTTGCGGCTCCAGCTGCATCGCTAGAGGCAAAACCACGAGACAAGGCAAAGGTTCGATTGAAGTTAACGTTTTTCGAGCCAGCTTGAGTACGATTACCACGAGCGGAAGGTACTGTATTTTCACCAAAGCTGCTGACATACTCATCACTGTCAATGTAAGAATTGATTTCAGCCGCGTAGCTGTGGTTGATGTAGGTTTGCACATGTTCAGCAATCTCTGCTTGATCTTGTGGTGCGCGACCAAGTAAATGTTTGAAGTTCAACTCAATGAAACGGTAAGGGGAAGAATTTTCAAAAAAGAGTGAACTGTATAGTTCTGACTGAGCAACTTCTCTGACAAAACCAGCAACGGTAATATCGCCATTACGCAATTTGGACTCAGCGCTAGTCAGTCTTTGGCTTTCCAACACATGAGCGTTGCCCAGAACTTGACGATACACAGCACGGATCACTGCTTGCAAGTCATCTTCAGTGGCGTTAGGACGCAATTCAACGGTTTCAGTTTCGATCCAAAGCATAGTATTAATTCCTTGTAAATCTAAAAAAATGATAAAAAATTGAGTTAAATAGATAGCAGAAAGTGTGTGAGTAATACTCACCCACGCCACAAGAAGCTCTAGATAATTTCAGTAATACTGACAATTTTGCCAGAAGTACGATTAATGCGTTGGATTTGTGGGGTCATCTTGCTAGCAGAGACGATGTACTCAGTGGCACTAACACGACGAGAAGTGTCAAATTTAGAACCAGAAACTACGATCTTGAAACGCTTTTCAGTGCCAGAACCAATTACGGTGTTGGTAGAAGCCTTAATCGCAGTTGAGCTATTGGTCGCAACAGCATAGACAAGCTGAGATGCTTGTACAGAGCTATCGACTTGAGCAGGCCCGCGATCAAGAGCAAACATGCGGTTGTAACCAACTTGCTTAGGATTCGCTGCACTGCTCGTACCGCGATTGTAAGGTACGATGTTTTCGCCAAAAGCAGCTTGGTATTCATCGCTGTCGATGTAAGAATCAATCTCAGCATCGTAGCCTTCGGCAACACATCGGACGATATGCTCAGAGACTTCTCTTTGATCTTGAGGAGCGCGACCTAGCAAATGGATAAAGTTTAATTCCACAAAGCGGTAAGGAGCGCAGGACTCAAAATAACGAGAGCGATAAAATTCAGACTTGGCAACAGCACGAACGAATTCTCTAACTGTCATGGAGCGATCGCATAATTGCGATTCTGCTGAGACTAGGCGCTCGCTATCCATGACATGCGGATTGCCAAGAACATGTTTGTAAACGGAGCGGATGACAGTTTGAACTTCGTCCAAACCACTGCCAGCCCATAACTCAACGGGTGATGTTATATAAGACATGAAAATTTAAGTTTGATTTTAAAAAATGAGCTTTACAAGATATAACAGAACCTAGATTTTATCAAAACTATGAATAAAACATAGTTTCAACAAAATCTAGCAGTTACAATAATCTAGACCGAAGTAATACTGGCAATCACGCCACCTTGTTTGTGGATACGTTGATACTCTTGAGAGAGTTGGTCAAAAGGCACAAAGAAGACCTGATTGCTACGACGGAACTTAGAAATCTTGCTGAAAGCCTTGCCTTGATAGCCTGTAACTTCGATGCGGTAAACCTTACCACCAATGCCACCAGAACTAACAGAACCAGCAGGAACAGAGAATCTTGCACCATCGCTAGCAGGAGAAACTACAGGTACAGGAGTGCCTTTAATTACCAAGGAATTTAGTTTAGGAGTCTTACCAGAAAGATCGCCCTTCAAGCTGCTGCTGGAAGCTCCACGCACCAATTGGAAGGTATGGGTAAACTGAACCATACTCTGACAAGCTTCAGTCTTGTAGCCACGAATGTATGGAACAAAATTTTCGCCAAAAGTATTTTGATACTCATCGCTATCGATGTAAGAATCAATATCTGCGCCAAAGCCTTGGGTATCGAGGATGGTGCTATGTCCACGCATTTCCTCAAGATCCAATGGAGGACGACCTAACAAATGACGGAAGTTAAGCTCGATCGCTCGATAGCGAGGGCAACTCGTAAAAAAGCGCGAGGAGTAGAGGTCAGACTTTGCCACTGCACGAACAAACTCACGTACACTCAATTCATTGCGCTTAAATTGGGATTCAGCTACGGTGAGTCTTTCGCTCTCCATGACATAGGCATTACCCAATACTTGACGATAGATGGCTTGAATAATTGTTTCGGACTCTTCTTGCGAATGACCAGAAACCCACTCAAGGGGAGGGGTTTCATCAAACAGGCTGACTCCTAAGCGTGAAGCTGGACCAAAAGGCATTAATGCTATCTCCTGTTAATAAAATTGTTTTAAAAAGCAAAGAAAATCTAAACTCATCTAGACTTGACACTCCTCGCGAGTAAAGCAGCGAGGACTTTTGAGCTAATCACAGCCCTTTCGCATCAAAAATTATTTTTATTTAGAGTTTATTCGCCATGCGAATTTGGTTAACCATACATAATTGATTCTCTTACAAGCTTGTTGTTGCGATCATCAAGATTTGTGAACATCGGCTGAATTGAACTTATTCTGCACAAATGATTTTGTCAAATATTGCGATCGCTATAGTTCAACCTTAAAGATCTGGTCAGAGGGTTTTGAGGCGACAGTGGCATCCCAAGAAATTGTTTGCAAAAATGTAGCACCTGAAAGCGTTTCGACAATATCTACACCCCACTCTTGCGGCTGTAATGCATTGGGGGAATTGCTGGTTGGGGGAGTTGTTTTCATGCCACCCAATACCAAAATTTCAGGAATAAACTCTTTATTTAATGGCTGTCTTTGGGTTGACATGGCTTGAGCGCATAGCTGTCCAACTTGTTCTGGCGAAAAATCTGCGATCGGAAACAAAACCTCAGTAATCCAGTGGGGATGAGAGATCTGCCGACATTGCATTCCTTTAAAATTCTTAAAAACATCCTCAAAAATCTTAGTAAATTCTTCTCGACTAAGTTCTGGGAGAATATCAGGTGAAACATCAAAGTTATGGGAAAGGAGCATTCGGGCGGTGCTTTTTAAAATAACCGCCGAACTTTCATTATGTCCAGATTGTAATTGCATAAGATTTTATTAATTTCTTAATTTGGAAAATCAAAACTAAAAACTAAGATGCGGCACATCTCAGATATACAGCCTGTTGAGGGTTTGAGTGATACGGATAATTTTTTGAAAGTACCGCTTCGCGGCACTTTCAAAAAATTATCTGGGTTTTATAGCAATCCTAAATGAGATATGGAAGGCTTCGACTTCGCTCAGCCAACGTATTATCGCTGACTGAGCGAAGTCGAAGCCCAATTTTCTACAAATGATTTAGGATTGCTATAGCTACTCAAAAATTTGTCAAGCTAAAAATGTGCTGATTCATCAGATTGAGAATAAAACTTACGAAAAATATCTGCTCAATCAAACTAACTTTGACCAAACACTCCCTGAAAGCATCAAACAACAGGCGCATTTAGCCATCAAAGACGAATACACCTTTGATTTTCTCAACCTTGCCGAAGCACACAGCGAGAGCCAATTAGAAAATGCATTAGTACAGAATATTCGTAATTTCTTATTAGAAATCGGGAATCAGTTCACCTTTATTGGCAATCAATTTAAAGTCAAAGCAGGAGACAAAGAATACTTTATTGACCTATTGCTTTACCATCGCCAACTGCAATGTTTAATAGCAATTGAGTTAAAAATCGGTGATTTTATACCCGAATACAAAGGAAAAATAGAATTCTATCTGACTATTCTTAATGAGACTGTAAAACTGCCCCATGAAAATGATGCGATCGGCATCATCATTTGTAAGGAAAAAGATCGTACTGTCGTAGAGTACTCACTCAAATCCAGCAATATGCCTATTGGCGTGGCAACTTATACCACCAGCGCAAAGTTACCAAGGCGATATCAAGAAATGCTGCCTGATCGAGAAGAAATTATTAAAAAGATAAATGAATATTTTCTAGCCCCCTGATTTCATAAAAGTCATCAAATATTAATAAATAGCTGAATTAGCTTATCTATAGGGGTAATTGAGGCGGTAAGGTTAATCAAAGTATTTTTTAAGAGTAGTCGAGGCGTTAAATGATCACAGACAGCGATCGCGTTCAGATTCTAAGTGAAGCTCTGCCTTATATGCAGGAATTTTCAGGGCGAACTATTGTCGTCAAATACGGCGGTGCGGCGATGAAAGAAGAAAGCCTGCGACAGGATGTGATTCGCGATGTAGTGACGATGTCATTTATGGGGCTGCGACCAGTGTTAGTCCATGGCGGTGGACCAGAAATCAATACATGGCTAACTAAGTTGAATATCAAGCCTCAGTTTATTGATGGGTTGCGGGTTACTGATGCCGAGACAATGGAAGTAGTGGAGATGGTCTTGGTTGGTCGTGTCAACAAGCAAATTGTAGAAATGATCAACCTTGCAGGTGGTTCTGGCGTAGGTTTATGTGGCAAAGATGGCAATCTGATCCGCGCCCGTCCTCAAGGCAATAATGCGATCGGCTTTGTCGGTGAAGTCAGTGGCATTAATATCGGGCTACTCTCGACCTTGCTCGAAGCAGGACATATTCCCGTTGTATCCAGCGTGGCAACCGATGAAACAGGGCAGTCATATAACATCAATGCCGATACGGTCGCAGGTGAACTTGCGGCGGCGCTTGGAGCCGAGAAATTGATTCTACTGACCGATATTGCGGGCATTCTGCATAATTACAAAGATCCCAGTACTCTCTATCGCAGTCTCACGATCAGCAAAGCTAGAGAACTAATAAAGGAGAATGTAGTCAGTGGTGGCATGATTCCTAAGGTTCAATGCTGTGTGCGATCGCTAGCTCAAGGCGTGAAAGCAGCACATATTGTCGATGGACGCGTACCACATTCACTGCTGTTGGAAATTTTCACCAATAGCGGAGTTGGCTCAATGATCGTTGCTTCAGAACCTGTAATCTAAAGGATCGGGGGCGTGTAAAGCACGCCCTAACTTTGGTATGAAATTATGGCTGATTCTACTGATGATGATGATTTAGATGATGATTTAGAAAATCTAAAATCTGTGGCGAATCAATCACAAGATAATCATGATTTGCAAAAATTTGATGTGTCACACCCAAACACATTAAGAAGCCTCAGCTTCCCTAAGGTTGGTTTACCCAAATTTGGTTTGCCCAAGTTTAATCTGCCAAAACCAAAATCACCTTTTAAAAAAATCAATTATCTATGGTTATGGTTGTTCGTGATTACGATCAGCTATATCTGTATAGGCTACTTTCTATCAGTATTGCTAACAATTCCAGCTAGACAAAATTTAGCGATCGCAGGTTTTGTGATCGTCGGACTATTTCCAACTATGACAGCCTTTGCTGATTACGCTCTAATGAAATGGAGCTACCTGATCAGTGGCTTTTTGATTATTGGTGGTTTAATTTTCCTAGCTAAGCCGAAGTTTTATCTCATAGTTTTGGCGATCATTGCATGGATAGGATTAACTGCGATCGCATTTATCGGTGATGCCTTGACCAAAAAACGCAAATTATGGATGGCGATTGGCATATTAACCATTCCTTGTTTAATCGGACTAGGACTTGGCTATCAGATGTGGCGGCTAGCAGCATCATGGAGTTAAACAAAAAAGGCGAGCTAAGCTCGCCTTTTTTAAGATTACTCTTCTGTTTCTTCAGCCTCTTCAGCCATCGGATAGACAAAACCATCATTTTTGCCTGAAAGGATTGACTTACCTAAAGAAATAGCTTTTTGAGCATGAACGGCGGCTTTACGTTTCCATACGGCTTTGCGGCTATCTCTCTTAGATTTAGAAGTTTTCTTCTTGGGTACTGCCATGACGTGATCCCTATACTAAATATGATAATTTTCTAATTAGAAAATTTTTGACAACCTTTCTATCATAAGTGAAATCATGGATGTTGCGATCGCAATTTTTAGTAAACCCAGAAAGTAGAGACATCGTTTCGCGATGTCTCTACTTTCTGGGTTTAAGATTAGTTTAGTCGCCTATTTGCAAATCAATGCCCGAAGCCAGATTTTCCTTCGCCGAACATTACCATGAACGCACTAAGTATGCACCTGAAACCCTTGCGAGCAAGAGTCAGGGCTTAGACTGGAGTACGCAGCCATCACCTTACAAAGATTATAAAATTGGCACGGTATACGACCTCAAGCCTTATCTTACTGAGGATATTCAGTCAGATCGCGATGGATTATTAGCAAGTCGGTGGCGGCGGCTGTCGCGATTGCTATTTTGCAGCTATGGATTAACGGCGCGAGTACCGACCGTCACAGGTGATGCTTTTTATTTACGATCTGCACCTTCGGCTGGTGGGTTATATCCTGCGGAATTGTATCTGATCTCAGCAGGGACACCGCTTTTGTCAGCAGGAATTTACAACTATCAGGTTCGCACCCATAGCCTGATTCATTTTTGGCAGGACAATAATGTATGGGGTAATTTGCAACAAGCCTGTTTCGGACATCCTGCCTTGCAAAACACCCGCATTGCGATCGCAATCACCGCCGTATTTCATCGATCGGCATGGCGCTATCAAGACCGCGCCTATCGCCGTATTTTTCTAGACACTGGGCATTTAATAGGCAACATCGATCTGGCTAGCTCGATCGAAGATTATCAAGCATCGCTTATTGGCGGCTTTAACGACGAATCGGTAAATGAACTGCTATTTTTGGATAAGCAAGTTGAAAGTGCGATCGCGATCGTGCCAATTATTGATTTGCAAGATGAAGAACGCATTGGCAGAGGACAAGAATCACGCAGCCCTTTGCAGCGAGACACGCAAAGTATGACTAGAGGAATCATGACTGCTCTGCCATCAGCAACAGTCACCAACTATCCCAAACTGCCCGACGGTCAGTTACTAGAACATCTACACCAAGCAACGCAGATTAACGAAAAGCCAAATCTACAGGAACTTTTAGGTCAGACGAATAAAAATCCTACGGAAGCATCTGCACAAAATATCGACAAATATAATTTCCCTTTCTGTACAAAAGTGAATACAGTAACCGAAAGTATCCACTGGGGCGATGATCTGGAACTATTAGAAAATACAATATTACAAAGGCGATCAACTCGTGAATATAGTGGAGTAAAACTAGAGTTAGCCGAATTGAAAGCAATTCTCGATTTCACGTATCAGCCCCAACACTATACAGACCAAGGTATTGACGGAAATCCCGACTATTTCGATCTCAGCTTGATCGAAACCTTTGTTGCTGTCACAGGTGTTGAGGATTTGGAAGAAGGATGTTATTACTACGCCCCAAAATCTCAAGAATTACGTCAAATTCGCTTTAAGAATTTTCGCGATGAATTACATTATCTTTGCCTCGGTCAAGAACTCGGTCGCGATGCAGGAGCCGTGATTTTCCACACCGCCGATCTTCAGAAAGCTATAGAAAAATATGGCGATCGCGTCTATCGTTATTTACATATGGATGCGGGACATCTAGGACAAAGGTCAAATATAGCTGCGATCGGCTTAGGTCTAGGCGTAAGCGGAATCGCAGGGTTCTTTGATGATCTAGTCAATGAAGTTCTCGGTATTCCCAGTGATGAAGCAGTTCTATACATCACAACCTTAGGCAGACAACGTTAACTACTTGTCTGCCTTCTGATAGAATCCCTTTAGAAATGTCTAGTTTATACATAAAAATAGCTATAACTAAGACATTTTTTGTTGATTGATCTAAGTTTAATCCCTTGCATAGAGACTAACCACTATGAATAATAGAGAGCATTTGCGATCGCTTCAGTCTAGTCAAAAATCTCAATCATTACCGTCAAGTGAAGCTTGGTTTGTAATATTAATATTCGTTTTTTTAACGTTAATTCTACTTTCTGCTGGTTCAGTTGGAGCTAGGATTTTAAGTGTCGTTTTCCCTTTAGGCTCTTTTGTCGTTGGATGGTTTCTATACTTTCGATATCCCATAATTTATCTAGGTTTTGTATGGTGGCTCTTCTTTCTAGTTGCCTTTGTTAGACGAGTAGCTGATTTCCGTGCAGGAGTTTTTTCTGAGTCTAGCCCAATTTTACTTGCCCCTTACATGGCAATTTTAGCGTGTGGACACACCTTATTTCTCAATTTGCCAAAAAGTAGACAGCAAAAGACCCTACCGTTCATATTAGCATTTGCTAGTATATTCTATGGCTTTTTGGTAGGGCTTATTAATAGTGTAGGAGTTATTAATGGTAAGCCTATTGGAGTTACAGTTAGATTATTAGAATGGATATGTCCATTGCTATTTGGATATCATCTATATGTTAATTGGCGAAGATATCCCGAATACAGTCGAAATATCAAAAATGTTTTTTTGTGGGGTGTGCTAGTTATGGGTATATACGGAATTTACCAATATCTTGTTGCACCTGAGTGGGATCGTCTTTGGTTAATTTCTTCAGGAATGCTTGATAGCGCAGGTAAACCCGTGCCATTAGGAATAAGGGTATGGAGTACACTGAACGCCCCAGGACCTTTTGGTGACTATATGGCAACAGGATTGACTATACTTCTGAGTTGTCATGGTAGTCTGGTAGCCCCGTCGGCAGCAGTAGGTTTTCTATCATTCTTACTTAGCATTGTAAGAACTGCATGGATTGGGTGGTTCTTAGGAATGGCTTCTCTTATTACCTTTCTTCCCACAAAACAAAAATTTCGACTAGCTTTGACAATTATTTTATTAGCTATCATAGTTGTTCCTTTAAGTACGATTGAACCATTTGCGACTACAATTTCTACTAGAATGGAAACCTTGAGTGATTTAGACAACGATGGAAGTGCTTTAGCACGTAAAGCTGCATTTTCTCTCTTGATTAACGATGCGCTTAGTCAAGTTGTTGGCACAGGAATTGGTACTTTTGATACTGATAGTGCTTTCCTCGTTTTAATGTTTGAATTAGGTTGGATTGGTGCTACCGTATATATGGGTAGCCTTATTACTATTGTTATTAAGGCTTTTTCATTTAATGTGAAAGCTGACGATATTTTTCTGCCCATTACTCGGGCGGTATTAATTAAATCTATTTTTTTCTTGGTAGCAGGACCGACGATGAGAGGAGGTCAAGGTGTAATATTATGGGGTTTTCTTGGCATTGCTTTGGCTGGGAGAGAGTATTATCAAGCTTTAGAAAATAAAGTTAATACCTCGATCAATAGTGCGTAATTTATGTCAATTACTACTCATTTGGATGCAAAAATATTATGATTGAATCGCAAATACGTCTGCTCTTTTTTGTGAATGGTTCACAGGCGAGTGCTGCTGCTATCCGTTCTCAATTTTTTGCCAAACGATTCCCTAGAGATTGGGAAGTACGCTTTTGTTATCGTCCTAAACGTAAGTGGCAAGGTGTGCTGACTTTTATTCAGACAGCACTGACCTTCCGTCCTCACATCATTTATGTAGTTGATACTGCCTATACAGGAGTTTTGTCAGGATTGGCTGCAAAAAAAATTTTAGGATGTAAGCTCATTATCGATTCAGGAGATGTTGCTTACGAACTAGCTAAATCAACAGGGAACTACAGCAAAAGACAACTAGCTTTGATTAATAGTATAGAGCAACTAGCTCTGCGTAATGCCGATCGCTTTGTGGTTAGAGGTAGTTTTCATAAAGAATTACTCAATCAGCAAGGAATGAAGAATGTTGAGTTCATTCCTGATGGTGTAGAAGTTGAAGAATCTAAAATAGTTGACGCTAGCGAACTTAAGCAAAGTTTAGGCTTGTCAGGCTATTTAATTGTCGGATTAGTGGGTTCGATGGAATGGTCAGAACGTCATCAAATGTGTTATGGATGGGACGTTATTGAGGCAATGGGAATGCTCAAAGATGTGCCGATCGCTGCATTATTAATTGGTGATGGTAATGGCAAAGCCATTTTAGAAGGGCGTGCTAGAGAACTTGGCGTAAGCGATCGCATTAAATTTGTTGGGCATATACCTTACGAGAAACTTTCAACATATATTTGTACGATCGATGCTTGTATATCCACGCAATCTAACGATGTAGTTGGCATGGTACGTACAACTGGGAAATTGCCTCTCTACCTTGCATATGGTCGATATGTGATTGCAACAGATGTAGGCGAAGCCAAAAAAGTTTTACCGAATGTGGGTTACTTACTTCCCTATCAAGGAGTCCGCGACAACCTTCATCCTCAAAGGCTGTCTGAACATTTGCGATTACTTTTGCAAGAACCGCAGCAATTGCAAATTACAGCAAAAGCTAGGCAAATGGCAGCAGAAAACTTTGATTATGATCTATTAGGTCAGAGGGTGATTTCTGTTTGTCAACAACTAATATAGCGATTTTCAAAACAGCAAGTGCTGTTTTGAAAATCGCTATATTTAGGCTTTCTATTCTTCTTTTGCCTAAGACAAGAACAAATTCTGCCTGTAAGAGTATTTTCTAAAGCTAGGAAACTGAAAGAAGTATTCATCCAATTTATTGGTCAATCCATGTAACTTCCCTTTCAGAGCATACAAAGATGCTAACCGAAAGAATAATAGTTCTGGATGTACAACTTTTACATTAAAATGATTCTTTAAATGTTCTACCTCCTCTGGCATTAGTGGAAACTCATCATCATCGCCAAATTTAGGAATCCCGTATTTGCCAACGATGTTGTTACGGAACCATATCAATAACCCGCTAAAAGCGCTGTTCTCGTAGAAGTAGGCTTTGCCAGATGACACCATACTTGATCGTAAAACCTTCGCAAAATCAGCAAATGGTTCCAAATGATGCAGGATCATCGTCCCAAAGACCAAGTCAAATGGTTCTAAGCTACCAATATCAAAAGCGGAGCATTGAATTGGTGTTATATTGTTTATGCCATTTGCCTGACAAAACTGAGATAAATTTTCAATCGAAACGGCACTGGTATCAATGGATACAACATTAGCGCCTCTTTTTGCAAAAAACAGAGAACTTCGACCATCTCCACAACCGAGGTCAAGCAGTCTAACGCCACTCACATCACCAAAATAATCGAGTGCCGTCAGTAAAACTGGATCATCCTCGTTAGGAATACAAGTTGGGTTATGGCTGTATATATCGTTCCAAAAACTTTCTGAACTCATGGAGTGCTACCGTTTGATTGCAAGAATTTCAATAAATATAGTTTTTAGCTAATAGAATTTTCACTAATTAAGCTTGTCTACGGCAAAGCAAAAGCCATAAAGCCCTTGCTTAAATTGATCTTATAGCTTGCTTTCAGATGAGCATACATCTAAAACCCTCTACAATCCTTAAGTTTACAATTTGCGACATACTAGCATATCT
>CASBRC010000387.1 GCA_949128015.1 Synechococcales cyanobacterium PMM_0003 | reverse complement strand
TAGATAGAAACGCCTTCAAGAGATTCAATAATTTGCAGAGCTTCTTTTTGTTCATCTTCAGTATCGAGAATAGCCCAAGACTCAAACAATTGTTTGAGTTTTTGCCGTCTTAGTTTTTGAAGGTCTGGAGTATTGTTATTAATCTGATCCATCGCCTTTTCCCAAGTACTTGCAGATAATGTCTGCATCGTTATCATCCGACTCTGACGAAAAACCCGTACAAGATTTAACAACTCTGGAATATATTCTTCTGGAGTTTGTTCAAGTTCTGACAATAACTCAAGGCGTTGATTTAGTAGCATATTTATCTCCAATTCAACCTTATTATATGTGCGATCGCAGTTGGTGAATTTGAGGCGATCGGGATTGTGCGATCGCATTTACTTTTGAGGCTATATCATTAGATAGATTGTGAGTTTAGGAGTAAATATTATGGGCGAGTCAAAACGCCGCAAGGAAGTATTAGGCGAAGAGTATGGCAGATCTGAGCCTGTCGCCTCATGGCTGCCTTTTTTGAGCAAAGGCAAGGCGAGTAAGTTTGTTGAGGTTTCCACTCAAGCAGCTTGGTATGGTATTGGCGCAACCGCACTAATTTGGGTCACGATTCGGTTTGTTGGTCCTGCCTTTGGCTGGTGGCATCTAGCCGATTAATTTTATGCCCTGTCATTTGTTAATTCCTGCGGCGGGTAGCGGCAGACGCATGGGAGCCGATCGCAATAAATTGTTGCTGCCTCTACTAGGTAAACCAATTTTGCAATGGACTCTAGAAGCAGCGATTGCATCAGAGGCGATCGCTTGGATCGGCGTAATGGGACAACCTCACGACTATCCAGAATTTCAGAAAATCTTTAATGAGGTTAGTCAAATTAAGCCAATTAGATTGATTCAAGGCGGTGCAACCCGTCAAGCTTCAGTATTTAATGGCTTAAAGGCGCTACCAACAGATTGCGATCGCGTCTTAATCCATGATGGTGCGAGATGCTTAGCAACCCCAAAATTATTCGATCGCTGTGATGTGTCTTTACAAACAATGCAGGGTTTTATTGCTGCTGTGCCAGTCAAGGACACGATTAAAGTTGTCAATGGTCTGACGATTGTAGATACGCCCAACCGCGATCATCTCTGGGCTGCCCAGACTCCACAAGGCTTTCAAGCAAATTTACTCAAGGATGCTCATTTTAAGGCGGTTGAGCATGGCTGGGAAGTTACGGATGATGCGGCGCTATTTGAGAAGGTTGGCTTAGCAGTGCAAATAGTGATGGGTGAAGAGACTAATCTCAAAATTACTACACAGCAAGATCTTGCGATCGCTGAATTTATTTTAAAACAGCGATCAGCATAAACAAGAAAAGGATTGCAAAGCAATCCTTTTCTTGTTTATGCTGATCTTCCTAATTCTAAGATTTGAGACTTCGCAATACAACCAAGAGTTCTGAATCTTCGCGTTTAAATACAGGTAAAAACTCAATATGCTTGTAGCGAACAATGCCGTGAATATCAATGATGCAGTAAGCGCGTTTACTGCCAAACAAACCCGCTACTCCATACTTTTTACAAACATCTTGATTGCGATCGCTGAGCAAAGGAAACTGTAAGCCTAATTTTTTAGAAAACTCAATATGCTTCGCGATCGGATCAGTGCTGATGCCAAGAATTTCTGCCCCAGCTTCACGAAATTTTGTCCAATCATCTGCAAAACATTGCATCTCATTTGTACAGAGAGGAGAAAAATCTCCTGGGTAAAATGCTAGTACAACATTGGTTTTACCTGTATAGCGGCTGAGGGTAATGTCACCGCGATCGCTAGGCAGGGTAAAATCTGGAGCTTTTTGACCGACTTCAACAGACATAGAGTTTCCTATTCTTTACTTTTGATTTTAGCTTTTTGACCAGAA
Source organism: Synechococcales cyanobacterium PMM_0003 (assembly GCA_949128015.1). Lineage (GTDB taxonomy): Bacteria > Cyanobacteriota > Cyanobacteriia > Pseudanabaenales > Pseudanabaenaceae > Pseudanabaena. The sequence goes on along the minus strand of CASBRC010000387.1, from coordinate 8,948 downwards.
ATTTTCATTATGTAACCGATTTTGGGGTTTGCAGAGTCGTTGACTTTGCAAACCCTAAAATCGATTTTTTGAAAGTCAGCCGTAGACTGACTTTCAAAAAATCGATTTTTATAATGATAATTGCTGCCTTTTGACTTGAGATTTAGACTAGAGCATAGTAGTTGTCTCACAGCCAAATATAATCCTATCAACAATGCATACCATGGAACGCCCTGACATTAATTTTACCAATCACTTATTAACGGTCGAGCTATCTAGTGAACTCTATGCAGCTTTGGTAGAGAAAATCAAAATCACTGGCAAAACTGAATCGGAATTAGTAATTCAAGGTTTGCAGCAGGTTTTAAATGAGGATAGTGAACAGGATCGATTTGCGATCTTAGAATCGGCTTTAGAGCAAAAACTCAAGCAATATGTAGAAAGCTTAATTAAAGATCGAGTTTCCGCTTCTGGATTAGCAGCTCTTTCAGCAAATGACAACTCTGACGCAACTCTAGAACGCAAAAAAAACATGCCAATCCCGACCATTCGAGCATTAAAAATTGGCGATCGCGTTTTGATCCTTGATCCCGACAGTCCTTACTATATGGCGAAATTGTTGGTAACTCGAACCAGCCTAATTAGGGCGATGGTCGAGACGGACACAGGTGAACATACATTTTTAAAACGAGATTTACGTTTTATCGAATCCACACTCGATTAAACCCAAAAAAGAATGAGGCGGCGCTCCGCGCCGCCTCACTCTTTTTTGGGTTTTGATAATATTTTGGGCGATCGCAAAATTTTAATAACCGCAAATCCAGTAATCGCCCCATAAATTGTCCCTTGTAAAGTATTGGCTAATATCGTCGATCCCGCCATATAGCCAAGATATAACCCAAAAGCACTCAGTGACAAGGCGATCGCACTAGCAAATAACCACAATCCCCCGACTCGAAACGACTTGAGTAATTGCCATTGGCAGACCCCTACACTAGTGCCAATAATCGCAAAGTCAACGAGCAAACTTGATAGCATCGGTAAGTTTGGTGACTGAGATCGGGGGAATAGCGATGGCACAAAAAACGGCATAAAAAATATAATTATTAGCCCCACGCTCCAACCCAATAATGTTAGCGGTAACCACCAACCCTCTTTGGTAAAGCGACCGCGCAACATTACAGACTGAGCGATCGAAATCCCCACTCCATGTAGTATTTCATTGAGAAAAATACGCGATCGCAAATCGTAAGGATCTTCCCAAATAAAGCTAGATAACAGCGTATTGCCAACGACATTGGCAACCAACCATAGCCACCAAAAGCTCCGTCCTACTCTTTTTGACATAGACTTTTGACATAGACTAAGAAAAAACAAGTTAAACCATGACAAATACAGTATCAGCTAAATTAGCGGGTAAAAGAGCGATCGTGACTGGTGCAAGTAGCGGTATTGGCAAAGAAGTTGCCATGAAACTATTGCAAGCAGGCGCACAAGTGAGCCTAGTTAGCCGAAATCCCGATCGCATTCTTAGCGAATTACCCGCAGGTAGCAGGGCCAAAGGCTATGCAATTGATTTAGGTGATATTTCTCAAGTTGGGGCTAAGATCCAAGCAATCGTTGCCGATATGGGCGGCGTGGATATTGTGATTAATAACGCAGGCATGGCTTATATTGGCGAATTGATCGATATGCCACTGGCTGAATGGCAAAAGTTATTCGATCTAAATCTGACTAGCGTATTTCAATGCTTGCAGGCTGTATTGCCATCAATGCGATCGCAAAAAAGCGGCACAATTATTAACGTCGCTTCGATCGCTGGCAAACAAGGTTTTCCAAACTGGGGGGCATATTGTGCCAGTAAATTTGCTCTACTAGGTTTGACTCAGGCGATCGCCGCCGAGGAGCAGCCCTATGGCATCAAGGTCATGTCCATTTGTCCTGGCTCAGTCGATACGCCACTATGGGATACTCTGGGCGACAAAGTGCCACCAAGTTTTAATCGAGCTGCTATGCTCCGACCTGCCACTGTTGCCGAGTCGATCATGACATTAGTAAATCTTCCCGATGACGCAATAATCAACGAACTTGTACTAATGCCCAATGCAGGGACTTTCTAGTAAACCCAAAAGTTAGTGTTGCGGTGCGAAGCACCGCAACACTAACTTTTGGATGGGAAAAAAGTATGTCTTGCGGATGGAATTAACTGAACCTTAACCCCAAAAAGACTAAGCCATGAAGGAATAGTTTAGAATTATGTAGGGATGTTAAATCACAGTTGAAAAAGTTCAATCTATTGAGAAAAGCAATAACTTCCACAGATCTGCGACTATGGGAGAATATATATTAAATTTTACAGTTTGAATTCTAAGTCAAACCCTGCTTATGCTGGCGAATTTTGACCTAGCTCAAATGAAGAATTTTGATGTTTAATTACTGCTTTCTCGGTATTTTTTCGACTTCCTCAGTTTTAAATTAATTCATTGGATATTTAGTAAGTATCACACCATGACGATCAGTATATCTCGCCCTCTTAGCGACCTTTCCGCAAACGATTCAAAAACCGCAAAAGTCCTCGAATCTCTACCCACTAGAAAAGCAATTTCGCAAATTATTCGCGATCGCGTAATCGCGGCTGGCGATCCTTTTTTTGCCAATGACACAATCGCTCATCATATTAGCGATATCGAGCGAGAGGAGCTAAAAAAAGAAATCGAAGGCAAAATGCAAGGTGTTTTTGATTCGTTGATTATTGATACTGCCAACGATCACAACACCAAAGAAACGGCGCGTCGGGTAGCCAAGATGTATGTCGATGAAGTCTTTAAGGGGCGTTATCATCCGATGCCCAAGGTTACCGATTTCCCCAATGCCAAGGAACTTGACGAAATCTACACCCTTGGACCAATTACAGTGCGTTCAGCTTGTTCTCATCACTTTGTCCCGATTGTTGGTCAAGCATGGATTGGTATCGTCCCTAGCGATCGCGTAATTGGCATCTCCAAATTTAACCGCGTCGTGGATTGGGTAATGAGTCGCCCACATATCCAAGAAGAAGCAGCGATCATGGTCGCCGATACGATTGAAGATTTGATTAAGCCCAAGGGTTTAGCCTTTGTGATCAAAGCTCAGCATATGTGCATGACTTGGCGTGGAGTTAAGGAACCTGAAACCAAGATGGTCAACTCGATCGTGCGCGGTGTATTCCGACAAGATGCATCAATGAAAAAAGAATTCTTTGATCTCATTCGCGCTCACGGCTTTGGCGATTCCTAAAGCGCCTTACGCTTAACTAAACCCCAGAGATTAGATTCAGCACGATGTGCTGAATCTAATCTCTGGGGTTTAATTTGTGATAGCTAGCATCTATAGTATTTTATGTAGCAATCCTAAATGAATTGTGAGCGCGCGTCCCAAAGGGGCGCACTCTCACACTCTTTTGGTTTTACAAATGATTTAGGATGGCTACAGAACAATTTATATTTAAGATGATGAAAAATTGGCTGAAGCGATCTTTTAATTTGATTTTTTGTATTGCGATCGCAAGTTGTCTAAGCCTAAGCATATTGCTAGGAAATGTATTTGGTGAAGACCAATCTGCACAAGCCAAACTTACCGATGACTCCTATGATGGCAATATATTTGCTCTCTATGGTGGCAATGGCTCGATTGTGCCACCCAAGATTAGCTTGGCTCAATCCCTTGAGAAAGGTCGGGCTTCGATGTTGGTTTTTTATGTTGATGACAGCGCTGACTGCAAACGATTTTCGCCAATTCTTAACATAGCTCAAGGCTTTTATGGCAAAACAGTTAGCCTAATTGCCGTTTCGGTAGATAGCTTAGATCTCCAAAAGCAGAAATATGCTCCCACTGAAGAAGCCTACTACTACAAAGGCACTGTCCCTCAAACGGTTCTAATTTCTGGCGATGGCAAAGTTGCTTTCGATCGCGAAGGGCTTTTTGGATTTGAAGAACTCGACTCAGCACTACGAGATCTGCTCGATCTCCCTGATGCGCCTCCTGAATTAAAATTCCGTAAAACCGATAAAGTCATCAACGAATTAAATCCTTAGGAAACATCACCCCTAGCCCCTCTCCTTGTAAAGGCTACGGTGTACATACACACAAGTTATTAAAACCCCTCCCTAGCCCTCCCCTTGCAAAGGGGAGGGCTAGGGAGGGGTTTCCCCCTTTGTAAGGGGGAATTAAAGGGGTTTTTTGAGACTTGTGTGTACACGGTAGCCTTGTAAAGGAGAGGGGAACCAGAAAAATTATCAACCTCTTTTTTATATATGGCATTAGATCCAGAAATTATTACTCCAGATTTAGCGATCAATGAAGATCTTGTTTTAGATCTAGACTTAGTGCGTCAACAACTAGCTAAACGCGCTCAGCAGTTATCAATTCCCCAGATCGAGAAGCATTTATTCTTGTGTGCCGATCAGACCAAGCCACTTTGCTGTCAAAAAGAAATCGGTTTGCAAGCATGGGACTATCTCAAACGGCGGATTAAAGAGCTTGACCTCGAAACAAAAATCTTTCGTACCAAGACTAATTGCCTACGTGTTTGCGATCGCGGTCCAATTTTATTAGTCTATCCCGATGGGGTTTGGTATCACTCGGCAACCGCAGAGGTACTAGAACGAATACTTCAAGAGCATATTATCGGTGGTCAAATCGTCTCAGACTATGCATTTGTTACTCCCAGCTAACTCCAGATAAGGCGGCGCTTCGCGCCGCCTTATCTAGGCACTGATTATTGGGAAAGCGCGGCTTTGCGAGAATCAAACAACTGCAAGACAGCACCCTTGATCATCGACATCACGTAGGGATCACAGCTTGCAATTAACTCCTCAGAAGTCAAGTTACCCTTAAAAAATTCCTTAGAAAGATTTAACATACGTTGCATTTCCGCGAAGCCTATGGATTTCACCATAAAAGTTGCCACAGGTGAATTTTTTACATCGTAGCTAGAGTCAACCGTTCGTCCTTTCTCTAGAAGTTCTAGAACTTCAGCTTCAATCGGAGTTGCAGGGCTATATGGAGACTTGATTTCTGGAAGGAACTGTTCTAGTCCCATCACTGGCTTCTCTTCGATGGGCAATTCTCCCATCATGGTAGAGAGTGAGATGTCACGGGCAATCCGAAATGATAGCGCTTCTAAAACTGCGATCGAAGTCAGTTTTGTTCCTAAATACAATCTTGCCACCTCCAGATTTTGCTTGGTTTGGGCAAGTAACTTGTAATAGGTTTTCTCGCTTGGCTCATTTCGATAGCGTCGAAACACAATTTCGGGGAATAAGAAGTTCATAAACCCTTCCATCTTTTGGATAGAAACTCGATATCCATGCACACTATAGGAGTTTACATTCTTCAGATCGTGATTAGTCTCTGGAATCAAGTTCCAAGTGTTGTTTAGAAAACGTGATGAATTAGGACTAGCAAAGTTTTCGACATCGCGATTGGCTAGACGTACTGACCTCTTCACGATTTCAGCAATTTTTTGATCATTCCAGCTCAATTGAAACTCTTCATTGGCAATAACTAATCGCCCAAACAGTAAGTCAGAACAAGTCAAACCAGAGTCTAATTGCGGGCGAAACGGAATTGTTGCTTCGATACAAGCTGCTATTTCGGTCAGCCTAGATAAAGGAAGCATACTTTCTAAGGCTTTGATCGCAATGAGCGCACTAAGAAACTCATTTTGTCCAGACATTGGTAGTAGAGGCTGCCCATGCTTAAACCCAAACAGCATCGTTACCATTTTAAAAATTATGTCTTCTTGCAGTTCAGGCGGATCGAGAATAACTAGTTGCTCGCGATCTTGTTTGATATAGGGAGAAATGTAGCGACTAATATTGACACTGATACCTTGATCGACTTGTACATACACCAGATCATGAAATATTGCTGATATTACTTCGATCGCATCCCCCCCTTCGCCAACCTCAAAAATATGATTGGGCGTATGAAACGATCGCCAACGACCAGTCATGGTCTGAATGATCAAATTGGAGATTTTAGTCAATTGCTCTTTGTCAGCTTGACCATCTAAGTCTGCGATCGCTTTTGTTAAGCAATCTAGACATTTTTGTTTATCTTTTGCAGTACTCATCCAATCCTCTCCGCATTTAACGTCTTCGTATTTACAGCGTTTTACCGAGCATCTCAACCATAAAATGCTGGTGAAAATCTAAAAATTCAGTGATTATCACCTAATAATTTGTAATTAATTTATTGATATTTGTCTAAGCGAAAGGCGCTGTAGGCTCTGTATTGCATGAAACTTAAACCGATTTGTATTGATGACTGATTGGATTTATATAATTTTGCTTGAATTTTTAATTAAGTCAAAAAATGGAAAACGCGAAGCATCGCCCATCCATAACATATTAATACGGCGCTTTGAAGATGACAGAAAATCTAGCATAGTCTGTTTATCAATAGGCGTAAGTAGGTGATTTTCTACCCCATTACTCATAATCCATTAAGTTTGAAATTATGTATATCGTCAGTTTGGCTTGCAATCGCTAGTAAACCAAAACTATCGCACTGCCCCTAGTTTCTAGATTTTGCGATATTCTTAAACTAGAGATATTAAAAGCTAGCGCTAGGCAATAAATAGGTGGACATAATTAAATACAAAACCCAAAAAGCTGTGGCGCACGCGCAGCATGCGCCACAGCTTTTTGGGTTTGGATTATTTACTACGTCCATCTACTTAACTTTTAATATTTACTTTTAATATTTTCTTGGATGTCGCTCTTTTTTGAGTAGGGGAAAAAACTTGTCACTAACAATGTCACAACGAATCAGCGATCGCTTGGTACTATCCAATGGCATTGTCGTCTTAGTAACCGAAAACCCAACGGTTGACATCATCGCAGCGCGGTGCTTTTTTGCAGGTGGTGAGCGCGTCCAAACCGCCTCGAAGTCAGGACTAACTCATTTAGCCGCATCCCTGATGACCAGAGGCACTGAGCGCTATTCTTCCTTAGAAATAGCCGAACAGGTGGAGTCGATTGGTGCATCTCTGGGGACAGAATGCTCAAGCGATTATTTTTTGCTGTCATTGAAAACAATTTCCTCAGATTTTCATGACATGTTGATGCTGGGATCAGAAATTTTGCGATCGCCTAGTTATCCCGATAGCGAAATCGATCTTGAAAGAAGGCTGACGATTCAAGCGATCCGATCGCAACAGGAGCGACCATTTACGATCGCATACGATTGTTTGCAACATCTAATGTATGGGGATCATCCCTATGGATTTTCTAGTCTGGGGACAGAGGCTACGGTTAGCCAGCTTACTCGTAATGACCTCGTTGATTTTCATCAGACCTATTTGCGACCCGATCAAATGGTGGTGAGTATTGCAGGCAAGATCTCATCTGAGCAAGCGCTCTCCCTTGTGGGTGAAGCCTTTGGCGACTGGAAAAGCCCCAATCAGCCAACAGTCATTTCTACGCCTACACCACAATTTCAGCCGCTATTAGTGACCCATGAGCAGGATACGCAACAGGCGATCGTGATGATCGGCTATCCTGCACCATCGGTTAGTTCACCTGACTATGCAGCTCTGAAGATGATCTCGACCTACTTAGGTAATGGGCTATCAAGTCGATTATTTGTCGAGTTGCGAGAAAAGCGTGGGCTGGCTTACGAAGTTTCTGCTTTTTATCCCACACGTTTAGAGGCTTCACAATTTGTTGCTTATATGGGAACTGCCTCACAAAATACGGGTACGGCTCTAGAAGGTTTGCGCCATGAGTGTGAGCGACTCGCCACAGTGACGATCACTGAAGATGAGTTGGCGATTTGTAAAAGTAAGTTATTGGGGCAATATGCGCTTGGTAAGCAAACCAATGGTCAAATCGCTCAAGTCTATGGATGGTATGAGGTGATGGGCTTAGGTTTGGAGTTTGATCGCCAATTTGTGGAAACCATCGAATCGGTAACTAGATCTGATGTCCAGAATGCATCTCAAAAATATTTCGCAACACCTGCAATTTCGGTAGTTGGTTCGGCAGAGGCTTTGAAGCAGGTAAACTAGCTCTAGGCGGCGCATCGCGCCGCCTAAAAATTTATAATTGATTAAGGAGTACTTTTTTCTGTGTTGAAGCTCAAAAATTATTGGAAAGGTTTGCAGCAAGTTGCGATCGCATTTTGCGTAATGCTGACACTAGTTGGCACACTCTTTGCTCCCGTTTTAACTCAGCCTGCGATCGCCCAAAGTAGATCTCCAGTCGCGATCCGTGCAGCCGCGGTCGAAAAGATCAAAATGCTCAGAGAGAGCTTTGATCGTCTCGAAAAGTTTGTATATGCCGAAAGATGGGTTGATGTGATCACCTATACTCATGGACCATTTGGCGAAATTCGTCGTGAATTAAGAATGATCGCTAGTCAGTTGAGCAAAACTCAACAAGAAGCTGCTAACGATTTGGCGAATAAGTTATTCAAAAATTTTGTACAGCTTGATAATGCTGCGAAAGGTAAAGATGCGATCGCAGCCGAGAATGCCTTTAAAAATGCTCTCCAAAATTTTGAGGCTCTCGCTAATTTAGTGAACTAATCAGAAAAGGGACATTTTACGTCCCTTTTTCGATCATGAGTTTTTTATGCAGAAACCAATTTATCTAGATTGCCACGCCACCACACCTGTCGATGAACGGGTGTTAGAAGCGATGCTGCCCTATTTTCGGGAATCATTTGGCAATCCTGCGAGTTCTGGTCATTTTTATGGATGGGAAGCTGAAGCGGCGGTCAAATTAGCGCGTGAGGCGATCGCCGATGCCATCAAGGCTACACCCGAAGAAATTGTCTTTACCAGTGGCGCAACCGAGGCGAATAATCTCGCGCTCAAGGGTATGGCTGAGGCATATCACCAAAAAGGGCGGCATATCATCACCGTTCAAACCGAACACAGCGCTGTTCTTGATCCCTGTGCTTATTTGCAATCCCTTGGTTTT
>CASBRC010000386.1 GCA_949128015.1 Synechococcales cyanobacterium PMM_0003 | reverse complement strand
GGATTCTATGGGATATTACCTAGAAGAAGATCGAGAAGCCCTTAATCTAGCTGTTCAAAGTGCTATTAGCGAGGGTCTGTCATTCCACCTAGAATTACGTTTGGCTAAGCATCGCCCCGATGGCTCTTATTGTTATATTGAAGCATTTGGTCATGCCGAGTCCGACGAGAATGGAGCGCCAGTTAGACTTTATGGAACTGTTCAAGATATCAGCGATCGCAAACTCATTGAGATGCGGCTACGTCAAAGGGAGACGCTATTGAGTTGGACGATAGAACGCGCTCCAGTTGGCATTGCCACCATAGGTTTGGATGCGAAATTCTTAATTGTAAATCAGAGTTTCTGCAAAATCTACGGCTATTCCGCCGATGAGTTATTAGACATGACTAACAACGAGATCACTGATCCTGACTCTCTTGAGAAAACTGCGGCAGCCTTAGATTACCTGCTCAAAAATGCAACCGAAAGTGTGCAGATTGAAAAGCAATATATTCATAAAGACGGTCATAGGATTGACGTAATCAGTCGTGTTAGCCTGATGCGAGACGAGCAAGGACATCCTCTGAGATTTATTATTAATGTCGAAGATGTCACCGATCGCAAACAAACCGAAGCCAAACTCATATCAGCAAAGCTCGCTGAATCAGCAAATAAAGCCAAGAGTGAATTTCTTGCTACGATGAGTCATGAACTCCGTACCCCAATGAACGCCGTGATCGGGATGGCGGGGATACTGTCCAATACTCACCTATCTCCAGAACAAAAAAAATATGTCTCAACAATCCGCCAAGGCGGTGAGGTGTTACTCGCTGTAATTAACGATATTCTCGATTTTTCGCAAATTGAATCAGGAAAATTAGAACTTGAAGCGCGTCCTTTTAAGCTTCAGCAATGTGTGGAAGATGTCTTTGATCTGATGACATTACGCATCGCCGACAAGTGCATAGACCTATCGGCGTTGATTAATTTAAAAGTGCCATCGGAGATTATTGGTGATTACAGTCGGTTGCGGCAGATTCTGATCAATTTGGTCAGTAATGCGATTAAATTTACCGATAAGGGTGAGGTTGCGCTCTCGATTTCATCTAAATTGATTGATCCAGAAACAAATACCCACGAATTACTTTTTAACATTCGCGATACAGGTGTTGGCATTGCCACCGAAGCGATCGCAAAGCTCTTTCAATCCTTTAGTCAAGCTGATAAATCGATTACGAGACAGTATGGCGGTACTGGCTTAGGACTGGTGATTAGCAAACAGCTTTGTGAACTGATGGGCGGCAAAATCGATGTCAAGAGTGTACTTGGCAAAGGTTCAACTTTTAGCTTTTCCATTCAAGCTAAAGCGACCGCCAATACGGAGACCAATCAAAACATTACTAATCTAACAACAAATACTGATTACTTCAAAGGTAAGAACATTTTAGTGGTGAGTAGCAATTTCACAATCAGACAAGCGATCTCGTTGTATAATCGCGCATGGTCTGTAAATACACAGGTTGCTTTCTCGGCGGTAGAAGCTTTACAAAGCCTCGAATTAAACGTATTTGACGCAGTAATCATTGATGGAAGTATCGTTGAGATCGATGTTATGGATCTGGCGATGGACATTCAATCAGATTTTCCTGATTTGAATTTAATTTTATTGGCTTTTGCCGAAACAATCAAAAGGGGCCGTGCTAACGTTTTCAATCACTACATCAGCAAGCCGATTACCGCATCAAAACTCTACGAAACCTTTTGTGAAATCTTCTCCAGCACCCCGATCAAAACAATGATAAGTAAAGACTTTAGACAATCTCCTCAAGACTTGAACTTGGCGATCAATTTTCCACTAGAAATTTTAGTTGTAGAAGACAATTCTGTAAATCAAGAGATTTTATTGCTAATACTAGAACAAATTGGTTATATCGCTGAAGCCGTTAATAATGGCAGTAAAGCTGTAGAAGCCGTACAAATGAAATCTTATGATGTCATCTTTATGGATATGCAAATGCCCGTAATGGATGGATTAACAGCCACCAGAAATATCCGTAACTTGCCTACGCGTCAGCCTTGGATTATCGGTTTATCGGCTGATGCCTTTACGGAGTCGCGTGATGCAGCTTTATCGGCTGGGATGGATGAGTATCTCACAAAGCCTTTTCGTGGAGAAGATTTACTTGAAGTATTACGAAGGGTCAAAAAACATGCGCCCACAGCGATCGCTTCGGAAACTTTAACTGCACCGATTGCGTCTGCACCAGTAACCGAAAGCCTGAACATGGAAACACTCAAGTCATTAGAAAAGTCTATCGGCGCTGACAATTTATCGCGATTAATTGCTAGCTGTATCGAACATTCAGCCATTGCGATCGCAAATATGCAGTCAGCTTTGAGCGACAATGACCTTGCTACCATCCAATCAGAAAATCATGTATTAAAAGGCATAAGTGGCAGTTTTGGCGCTTCAGAACTTTTTAAACTCTGTCAATCACTAGAACTCCTATGCAAAACTTATACAGATTCCTACCAATCCAGTTCTACAAATAACCAAGAAATTGCGATCGCAGTCCAAAAAATCGAAGATGAGTATCACCAAGTTTGCCAAGCCCTAAGTATGCAAGAGAAATCGTGAATCTCAAAAACTAGGGCGCACGCCACAGCTTTTTGAGCAATGTAGGGGCAATTCATGAATTGCCCCTACATTGCGTATCCCTAATGTTGCCAGAATAAAAAATTTGTTTTCGCTTTTGTTCCACTTATCCCTCTGGTTACTTTTTTACTATGCGCCACAAATACTTAGATTGGAGAATTGGTACTTGGGGAATGAGCATCGGTTTGCTATTGACATTTACCCCCAGTGCTTTTGCCGTAATACCTACATCAGTTGATCAAGATGCCGACGTACCTTGGTCAAGTATTGTAGAAAATCCTTTCGATGGCAAACTAGTTTATGACAAGCACTTCAGCGATGATTTTGCTTTTGTGACTAGTTGGTCAAAGCAGGGCATTAAAGCCACCTATACCGAATACTGGTCAGAAGTCGTCGGTTATCGTCGAGTTTGGAGAGATCGTCGAGTTTGGCATCGCGATCGCTACATCAATCAACGCTATAGCGATCGCGATCCTATTTATGACAGAAGATTGCGATCGCAATCCCCCAAAGCCATCCTATTTAGCGCTCAAGGCAAAATCTACACCTATACAGAAGGAGAAGTTGATCCAGAGCTATCGGCAGTTTTAGCAAGTTTTCCCGCAGGTCAGACCACCATTCGAGCCGTCTGGAATAATGATCAGACCACAGACTTCCCCATCGGCGCAGGTACTGTCGAATCATGGAAAACCATTTTTAAATCCAATCCACCACCTTCGCGGTTTGGCAACTAACAAAAAAGCACCCTTGGGGTGCTTTTTTATTTACAGGACTTACGCAAAAATGCCTAAAAGCCCTAATTATTCGTAGGGGCAATTCATGAATTGCCCCTACGAATAATTAGGGCTTTTGCGTAAGTCCTAATTTCAAAGGCAAAGCGGCGCAACGCGCCGCCTTTCCTTTTTAAATCTAGAGAGTTTGATCAGTATTAGGACGTGGACGTACACGGCTCGGAGTCGTATCTGGCTCAGGTAAAGGCGTATATTGATTACCTGTAAAATCTCTGCTGACACGTAAGCGCCTGCTCGTGATCGTAATGCCTGACTCGCGGACTAACACAACCGATACCCAGCGATCGCCTGACGAAAAAGGAGCTTGCCCAATTTTAAACAGCCCACCTGCCCTCAAAGGACGGAGATCGATCATATTTTCATTCAAATAATTCTTGGCTTCGACAGGTTCTTCGATCGCCGCGCCTAATAATAAACTAGTCCCAAGTGGCTCAGTAACGATCGCATCAAGGACATACTGACGACCAACACCGATCATTTCTGGCATTTTCAGTCTAACGGGTGGCGGCGCATCACCCGTACTTAATGAAGACTGCTCCGACAAGACTTGCTGCGATACAACCTGTAATTTACCGTTAATATTTTTATAGGTCTGAGTCGAAGTCAATCTTGCCTCTAATTTGAAGTTGTCATTCTCAGCCCCCTGCATACCTTGCACCATCGTTACTGTCTCCGCAGTAATCAGATCACCTTGTTTTTCCCATTTCGAGATTTCGGTGCGATAGCTAATATTTTTGTAACGCTGCCAGAGTGAACTTAATATCTGCTTGTAGCGATCGCGATTTAGCCCATCAGAATGATTAAAAGTCGGGGCATAATACTTCATCACCGTTTCGATATCTTGCTTACTGGCGGCTTTGTCCAGCGCAAATACGATATTTTCTAGTTCTGCGGGGACAGGCTTAGATGATTGGGCAGCTAGTGCAGGATTGGCAATTGGCGCAAGCGTGGCAACTACCGCAGAAACAAGTAGCAAACTAATTCTTTTGAACATGCTTAACTCTAATCGAAGACCTGTAAAGATATTAAAGATGTGATAAGGCAAGAAATTGTTTCTCGTTTATACGTCCTGATTGATATAGTGTCTCATTTATTTCCGAGATTTTTAACACCGCGTGAGGTAAATAGCCACTTTTTTGAATGCGATCGCAAACTCCTGACTCATGATCGATAAATACGACGATATCACGCACCTTTAATCCGCAACTTTCAATTTTTTGCGCCCCCTCGATCGCACTTTTACCTGAAATCAAAATATCATCAACGACAACAATGGTTTCTCCTGCTTCATAATTACCCTCGATCAAGCGCCTTGCCCCATAAGCCTTCACCTCCTTGCGTGGGAAAATTAACGGAAAATTAAGCCGCAAAGCTAAGCCTGAAGCCGTTGGTAGAGAGCCATAGGGAATACCAGCAATCCGATCAAATTTGAGATTTTGCAAAATTTTGGCATAAGTACCAATTACCGCATCAAATACTTGAGGGTTAGAAATAATGCGCCGCAAGTCAATGTAGTAAGGAAAAACTTGTCCAGAAGCTTGCACAGTTTCTTCAAAGGTAATGCAACCAATATCAAATAATTGCAAAATTAAATTTGCATGGGGATGTCCTTTTTGATCAATCAAACAAACATTTGGCATCCACAGATCGCAGGTAGGACGCTCATGGGCGGTCAATGCGATCGCCTGATTGACTTCATCCCGTAGCGATCGCACTAGTTGCGCGGGTTCACCGATCGCCAATGCATCTTGATTGACTGGCAAAATTAAGCCGCCACCATTAGCATCTAGCCCAGCATTGAGAATAGCCGCTAGATTTGCGATTTTCTGTCCATTTGCTTGACTATTGGCTTGACTATTCGCCCAAATGCTTCTCGCTAAAATTATGCGTTCAGGAGCTTGCGATCGCACTTTTGCCAAAGCATCAGGATTAGCCGCACCAACCTCTAGCGCTAACTGCTCTAGCCCTGCCCAAGCTTGGCAATTTTGCACCACGTTTAAATATAAAGGCTGATCAAGATTTGGAAACTCCTGAAAGTCTTGAGCAGTAGCATTTGATGAATAACAACTCACAAAAATCGCCTTGTCGGGATGCATCAAAAACCGCGCCGCCAAATCTTGTCCAATATAGGGACTCAAAGTAATCGCATCCACACCCCACTGCTCAAAGGCAGTCTTTGCCAGTACCGTACTGCTATTAAGATCAGCGTGCTTAGCATCAAGAATGATCGGAATCTCTGGCGGAATCGCCGCTAAGGTCTTAGCTAATAGCTCTAATCCTCCCGATCCTAACGCTGTATAAAACCCTAAAGTTGGCTTATAAGCACAGACCAGATCAGCAGTAGACTGAATAATGAAATTCATCCATTCCCACAGAGAATCAACGTCATATTTTGCTTTGTATTTCGCAGGCATCACTTCAGGGTTGGGTTCTAGCCCCAAGCACAAAATGCTCTGATTTGTTGCGATCGCATTCTTTAGTTTCGAGGCAAAGCTCATAAGTTAGCGCCGTAAGTTAAAAAAATTAAAAAACACATCCTTTACTTTATTAACTCACCTTTCGTTTAACATCAGTCTTAACTTGCGCCCCAACAAAACCGATCGCGTCCTTGTTGTTTTGCCTGATAGAGATTTTCATCGGCAATCGCGATGAGAGCCTCTGGAGATATATCCTGCATGGGAATCAGGCTGGCGATTCCTAAACTAATCGTCACGTTGGGACTGACTTTAGAAGATTCGTGCGGAAGATTTAACTGATGGATAGCTTGCTGGATTACTTCGACAACAGCGATCGCACCTTCCATATCTGTATTGGGCAGAATCACCGCAAATTCTTCGCCACCATAACGAGCAAAGAGATCCGCAGGACGTTTGAGTTGACTAGCGGCAGTTTGTGCGACTTGGATTAGGCAATTATCTCCTGCTTGATGTCCGTAATGGTCATTATAAAATTTGAAATAATCGATATCTATAAGAATCAGCGAGAGTGATTGTTGTTCGCGTAATAGGCGTTGCCATTCAAATTGCAAGCGTTCGTCAAAACAGCGCCGATTAGCAACTTGAGTTAGTCCATCAGTAATCGCCCTTAAATGCTCCTGTTCGGCTTGAGACTTGAGCATCTCCTGCGCTAAACGTTGTTGAGTAACATCGGCAAAAGAAGCTACTACCGCATAAGGAGTTGTCTGATTAGAATGGAATAGGGGTTGGGAATTAATCGATATCCATTTTATGGGAAGGTCTTTCTGATAGATTCCCATAATTACGTTGATTTGTGGTTGTCCAGTTCTCAGCGTGACCATAGTAGGATGCTCTTCAGCAGAAAAAATCGAGCCATCCTCTCGAATTGTAGCTCTGTCAAAATCAATGGACTTAAGCCCTTGCATCTGATCGGCGGATAATCCCAAGATCTTCTCCGCACTTTCATTACAAGCAATAATCTGTCCGTCTACTTGTTGCAATATGATACCTTCAGACATACTGGTAATGACCGAACGATATCGGGCTTCACTTTCTTGAAGTTCTTCCAGTAGGATTTTTCTAGCGTCGGCTTCCTTCTCTCGTTCTAAATTGGAGAGGGCGAGTTTTTGATTGGTCTCAGTGAGCCTAGCTTCGGATTTTTCTCGCTCCGCTAATTCTTTTTGAAGTTGCTCGAAGAGAGACAATTGTTGAATGGCATTTTCTACTTGTTGAATGGCATTTTCTTGGATTTGGTTTGCCATGTGATCGAAGGCAACCGAAATTTGAAACAATTCGTCTGAGCCGTTCAGCCTTGCTCTTGCACCTAAATCACCTTCAGCGAGACTATTACTAGCTGCTACCAAACTGGAAACTCTCCTTGTGAGAGAGATTTCAAAGAAAATCCAAATCAATAAACAAAATAGGATCAAACTGCCATTGAAGATTAGCGATCGCGTAAGAGCGTCATTAAATGCTAGTTGCTTATTGCGCTCTAAGTCATATAACATGAAAAGTATACCCACTCTTGAAGATTGCAATTCTTGGGGCGCATTTGGCAAGAAAATAGGATAAGCAGCGATTAATTTCTTTCCATTGTCAGATATAAAAATATTTCCTGCAAGTTTATTTCGCGCATCTGCGAAATAATTGTCGTAATTGGCAGCTACGGTCTCGCTAATTGGCGAATTTCTTAATTCATAACGACTAGAGAGACGAACGATGTTTTTTTCGTCAATTAACATTACAACATCTAGGTTGGGATCGCTGCCAAGTTGGCTAATAATGCTGATTTCTGCGTCTTCAATATTGGTTCTGCGATACAAATAATCTAAGACCCTTGACGTTTGCCCTGCGGAAATTTGGGCATAGTTCTTAGTGTCTAATTCTGTTCTCTGATATGCCTGATTAATTTCTTGATTAAAAGAAGCGATTCCCAAAATGCTCCCACATATCACTAAAATTGTGGGGATCGATATTCTTAATGATGTGGGGAAGCGTTTCATTATCTTTGTTGATAATTCCAAATAATTCTAGAACTGAGCATTTTTAATGAATTGATCATCAAGAATCTTGGTAGGATCGATTTTTTTCTGAATTAATTTATTATCTAGCATAATATCTACGAGCTTTCGCATCCCATTGATCAAAGCAGGATCGCTTTTGTCTAGCAATCTTTGATTTTCTTGTAAGTTAGGTTGACTCAATCCTTTAAAGGCATTAAGGATTTGTTCGGGCGTGACTTTTGTGCGTTTTGCAATCCGAGTAGCTGCATCTTGAGTATTTTTTTGGAAATAGTCGAGAGCGCGGAATCTGCCATTTACCAATGATTGAATTGCTTCGGGAGAATTCGCGATCGCCTCAGTGCTGACTGCTAATGTATCGACAATTTCCCCCGAAATTTGACTGCTATCAAATAATAGTTTTGCACCAGCTTCTAACAGCTTAGTTCGCGCAGGTCCAAAGGTGACTACAGCATCAACCGTCCCCTGTTTATAAGCTCGCTCATGTTCTGTTAATTCTAAGGAAACTATCTTAATATCTTTAGTAGTCATCCCATTTTTTTCAAGGGCGCGGGCGATAAAGAATGCGCCTAGAGAAGTTGCCTCAACACCAACTCGCTTACCTTTGAGGGCTTTTATATCGGCAAATTCTGGTTTCCCTAAAATTACATCCCCACCATTAGAAATATCCATAATCGCAATGATCCGAATATTATCTTGAGTTGCGGCAAGCGCGATGACTTGATCGATCGAGAGTCCTGCCCCTTCAATCTCTTTGTTGCGATAAGCTCTAACTGTTTCAGTCCCTGAAGGATAATCAACTAATTTGATCGGTTTGTTGTCGTAATAGCCCAAGTCACGGGCGAGATACATCGTTTCGTAACCAGTCCAGAGATTTGCCCCGATGCGGATTGGCGTAACGATTTGGTTGTTACAGTTAGTTAATGCGATCGCAAAAATTATTAAAAAGCCCACAAAAACTAAATATTTTATTGATTTAAAGCGTGAAATTACTCTTTTAAACTTCATTATTAGCAGTTTCGATATATTTAAAGCAAAGAATTTCACATTTTTAATCCTTTATATCTTGCACTTTTGGAAATCAAAAAATTCGTTAATTAACCTCCAACATTATCCTATGGGTGTTGCGTCCGTTCACATAGCTGTCGCCAAGTATATTAGGACATAAAACCAAAAAAGCTGTGGCGCATACTACGCATGCGCCACAGCTTTTTTGGGTCTGGGTTTTATTTCGCCTAGATACTTAATAATCGCGAGTTGTCATATTTTATTGAAATTGATGTAGAATCTCACTCGTTCTCATTACGCAAATCTTCGGAGTAATCTGCTCTGTTTTCTGCAAGCCTTAATTACAGGGTTTTTAGTGCATTTTTGTACGGCTTGTAGCTTGCTCTCAACCGTCCTATAGCGCAACGTTCCCATGCAAAACTTTATGTCTCGCTCCCTAAATACTCGCCTACTATCCCTTACCTTGTGTGGATTGACTAGTAGCTTTGCGATCGCAACACCCACCGCACAAGCCAATCGTCTCGAAACCTTTGTATACGATTTGACAGATAGCACAATTGCGTTTTCCCTCAAAAATGACATTGAGCCAAAGGGAACTGTCATTAACAATCCCACCCGCATCGTGATTGATTTACCAGGAATTATCTATCAAGGACCAACGGTAAGACGGCGAGTCGGGCGCGGAGTCCAATCGGTTCGCGTTGGTCAAGTTGACGCTAATACAACCAGAATGGTGGTCGAGCTTTCACCTGAAGTTACTCTCAACCCTCAAGATTTACGCCTCAAGTCCTCGCAACCAGGACGTTGGACAATGAAACTTCCCCAAAGTATTGCTGCGATCGATCTCAACAGCGTTTCTAATTTTGTACTGCCGATCACTGGGGCAGCGATTAGTTCTGGATTTGGCTGGCGGGTGCATCCGATCACTGGTGAAAGAAGACTACATAAAGGGGTTGATTTCGCTGCTCCGACGGGCGCACCAATTTTTGCAGCCGCAGATGGTATCGTCACCTATGCGGGCTGGACAAATGATGGCTACGGCAATGTTGTCGAGCTACGTCATGACAATGGCGCGGTAACTCTTTACGCGCATACTAATAAGGTATATGTGTCAAAGGGACAGGTAATCAACAGAGGACAAGCGATCGCAGAAGTTGGCTCAACAGGACGCAGCACGGGGCCACATCTACATTTTGAAATCCAACCCGATGGCAGAACGGCGGTTGATCCTATGGATTATTTACAACTTCGTCAAGTAACGCTCGATTTAGCCTCAAATAGCTTTAAAGATTAGAAAAAGAGATTCTTAATAAAAAAAGGGTTTCGAGCGATGCTCGAAACCCTTTTTTTATTAAGGACATTTCCAAGAAAGAAAATACCCTTTAAAACACGTAAGTCGGACTTACCCCCTTTAATTCCCCCTTGGAAAGGGGAAAACCAGAAATCTTGTTCCCTCCCCTTTGCACTACCGTGTACACACAAGTCTCAAACCTAGCCAAGTCAATGCCAATGCGCCCCCTAGCCCCCAATTCTGGGGGGACAAGAAAATTTAGATCT
>CASBRC010000385.1 GCA_949128015.1 Synechococcales cyanobacterium PMM_0003 | reverse complement strand
GGAGAGGGGCTAGGGGTGAGGTTTTTAGGAGCTTCCACGTAACATCAGATTTGATTTGCGCTCTAAAGCGCGAATTCTCGCAATAAAGCGAAGAAATAATATCAACCAAATCTCAGAAGAGATAGGAGATAAATCATGCAAAGTTTGCATAGACAGGCGATCGCACTCATTTCCGATCATGCCGATCCTGCCGCAGATATTGGACTAGAAGAAGCAGGTGGACAAAATGTCTATGTGCGTCATGTGGGCGAGAATTTAGCAACTTTAGGGTGGCAGGTGGACATGTTTACACGCAAAGTGCATCCAGAGGATGATGACATTGTGCAACATTCTCCTCACTGTCGGACGATTCGACTCAAAGCAGGTGCAGAAACCTATATTCCTAGAGATAGATTGTTTGAGCAGATGCCAGAGTTTGTGAAATCATTTCAGTCATTTCAATCATCTGAGGGGGTACATTATCCCTTAATTCATACAAACTATTGGCTCTCTGCTTGGGTTGGTTTAGAACTTCAAAAAACTAGTGCAGTCCAACTGTTGCATACATACCATTCTCTAGGAGCCGTGAAATATCAATCAGGGCAAAGTCGTCCAGCGAGTGCAGATCTGCGACTCCAGATTGAGCGTGAAATTTTGGAGCGAGCTAATTGTATTGTCGCCACCAGTCCTCAAGAAGCACAGACTTTGCGATCGCATGTTTCTACCTATGGAAGAATTGAAATGATCCCCTGTGGGACAGATACAAGCAACTTTCGGTTGATGTCGAAGACTGATGCTCGCAACTTATTAAAACTCGATCAGCATGAGCAGATTATTTTGTATGTGGGTAGATTTGATCCTCGTAAAGGTATTGAGACTCTAGTACGCGCCTTTGCATTATTAAAACAACAGGGTCAACAAAATATCAAATTAGTAATTGTGGGCGGTAGTTCGCCGCAGATGCCTGATGGTGAAGAGCGAGTGAGAATTGCAGAAATTGTCAATGAACTGGGACTTAATTTAGAAGTAATATTTGCAGGTCAGATTGGACATGATATTTTGCCTTTCTATTACACGGCTGCTGATGTCTGCGTGATCCCTAGCCATTATGAGCCATTTGGTCTAGTTGCGATCGAGGCTATGGCTTGTGGTACACCTGTAGTTGCCTCAGATGTAGGTGGCTTGAAGTTCACGATTATTCCTGAACAAACAGGATTGTTAGTTCCGCCGCAGGATGTCGTGGCTTTTGCGAATGCTATTCATCGCATTCTTTTCGATGAGTTATGGGCAAGGAAGATGAGGAAACAAGCCTCTGCCAATGTAAACCAGCGATTTACTTGGGGTGGGGTGGCTATTCAACTCAGTGAGCTATATCGTCATGTGCTAGCCCAGTCAATTATGCATGAACAACCACACAACCTCAGAACGCCTGACTCCAGAAATATTCCCAAGTCTGTCATCTATCAAAGGACTTTACAAAGCGCAACTAAGGTTTGATGTGGACGAGTAAGTAAATAAAGTAATTAATCTCAATCATTATGAATAACATCATCGAAATTGATGGCAGAAAGTTTGTTCTCGCAAGTGAAAGCCCGATCGCACCTTGGGTATGTGAAATTGGTGAACGTCCTGTTTCGACACTCACACTTAAAGATAATGAGTTATTTTTAATTACCGATACACTAGGAAATATCTATGACACGGGATGTCGCACCGAAGGGCTGGAAAGCAGCATGGGCTTGTTTTGTCGTGATACTAGATTTTTGAGTCGGTTAGAGTTGCAAATTGAAGGGCGATCGCCGATTTTCTTTAGCAGTACAGCGCGTAAAGGCTTTGATATGACCGTCCTCTGCTCTAATCGCCATATTGGCGATCTGGAAACTGGCATAAAAACGGAAACAATTGGTATCCACCGCGATATCATGATCAAAGGTGGGTTGTTTGAAGAAACGCAAGTTACCAACTACAACACGCACCCGATTAGTTTTACGATGAGTCTCAGCTTTGATGCTGATTTTTTGGACTTGTTTGAAGTTAGAGGTGCTAAGAGGGCAAAAAGAGGAAATCTACTCAGGCATATTCCTCATTTAACACAAAATCCTCTAGCTCAAAGCAAAGATCGTGATCCATCACTATTTCTAGGATTCAATCCAGAACAAGAAATAGTACTTGCTTATCAGGGATTAGATGGTGTGTTGATGGAGTCTCGGATCCAGTTTAATGCGCTTCGGCCAGATGTCATTGAAGGCTATACAGCGATTTGGCAATTAAAACTCGCTAGTCATCAGTCAATAACTTTAGGATATCGTATTCATTTATTTACAAATAATCGTCCCACTTCCATGGTGAGTGTACCAATTCATTTAGCACAAGCACAAGCTGAAGAGGCTTGGGAAGAGAAAAATTGGACAGAAAAAACCACTAAAATTGTCACTGATAATAAGGCTCTAAATCTAGCGATCAATCGCGCTGTGCAGGATATTTATTTATTGAGACAGAGCTTTGAAGGACATCGGTTCCTTTCCGCAGGTGTACCTTGGTTCTCCACCTTGTTTGGTCGAGATTCGATTATTGCGGCTTCTCAAACGTTAGTTTTAGATCCATCGATCGCCCGTGAAACCTTATCGATCCTTGCTCAATATCAAGGCAAAGTCGAAGATGATTGGCGCGATGAAGAACAGGGAAAGATTTTGCATGAGATTCGCCTTGGAGAAATGGCGCGTTGCCAAGAAGTTCCACACACGCCCTACTATGGGACAGTTGACGCTACGCCACTTTGGTTAATGCTTTATGCCGAATATTATGCTTGGACTGCTGACACAGAGCTAATCGATCGGCTATGGTCAAATGCGATCGCAGCGATGGAATGGATTGATCGTCATTGCGAAAAAAGTGGTTATCTCACCTACAATCGCCGCTCTAAGAGAGGATTAGCCAATCAAGGTTGGAAAGATTCTGACAATTGCATCGTCGATCGGCAGGGTAAATTAGCTCAAGGTGCGATCGCATTATCAGAAGTACAGGGCTATGTCTATGCTGCGAAAATACGCATGAGCGAACTTGCCGACAAAAAGAACTTACCTGAGCTTGCAAATCAATGGCGATCGCAAGCTAAAGATCTCAAAATTCGCTTTAATAAAGATTTCTGGTTAACTGATCAAGATTATTGCGCTCTTGCACTAGATGGCGATGGGAAGCCTGTTGATAGCATCACTTCTAACCCCGGACATTGCCTAAATCTAGGAATTTTCGATCCCGAAAAAGCTTTGATGGTCGCTACTCGACTCAAAGCTCCTGACATGTTTAACGGTTGGGGAATTCGGACTCTGAGCAATCTTTCCGCAGCCTATAATCCTCTGGGTTATCACATTGGTTCTGTTTGGCCCCATGATAACGGTCTAATTGCCATTGGTTTGCGATCGCTTAATCTCGTTGAACAGTCATTAGCTGTTGCTCAAGGAATGATCAGTATGACTTTAGCGCAGCCCTATCATCGCCCACCAGAGCTATTTTGTGGCTACGCACATGATGGCGGCTTTAGTACACCAGTGCAATATCCTGTGGCTTGCTCACCTCAAGCTTGGGCAACGGGAACGATCTTCCAATTAATCTCTATGATGGTAAATCTTGTTCCTAACGCTCCCGCCAAACAACTTCGCATCATCGATCCTGCTTTGCCTAAATCGATTAATCATCTTTCAATTTACAATTTGCGAATTGGGCAAGCCGTTGTAGATCTAGATTTTGAACGTACAGGCGGAAGGATCAGTGATACCACTACCTGTCGAGTTAATAGAAAACATGGCGACCTCCGAGTAATTATCGAAATTTAAGCAAGAAAAGCTAGCTTTATCTTGCTTAACCCAAAGAGCTATAGCGCACGCTATAGCTCTTTGGGTTTTATTCTGCCTAGCTACTTATTAAGAGAATAAATCTTTAAGAAAGAGGGATATCTCCGCCCGATCGCTAACATTAAAGAAATCAAGGGGAACAACTCCATCCAAATGGCGACTGACCACATTAAATCCCAGTCTTGCCCTGCGATAATTAATCACTAAAGGACTATTAGCAGATAGAGGCGATCGCAACCAAGCATCAAAATCAGGAACTTGATTCATGCGATCGCTCATCGCTTTAACGGTGGTAACAGAGCGCTCATCGGGCAAGCTACTTGTCGTAAATACACAGGCACGCTCTAGTAACTTGTCGCGCAAATTAGGATTTAGCCAAGCCGAAATCACCATTTCTAGAGGCGTTTGGGGATTTTGCTTCACCGATCGCAAAGCATTAGTGTCATTTGCGATCGCATTAGCTAACAATATCGCCGTAGGATTCCCTGTCTGCCTGAGTTCATTAACTGCATTAGGATTGCCATTCCACCATCTTAAGGCGGCAAGATTTAGCGCTTTGCTGGGATTATTGGCATAGATTTTTTCTAGATTGTCTACTACTTGCGGATAGAGACTTTGAAAAGGTGCATTTGTCCAAATTGGACTAGTAATAAAAATGGGATCGTTAATTACTTCTGTCGTCATCGCGGCGATCGCTTCGGTGTTTTTGCCTTGCCGCAATAGACTTATACCTAAACCGAAGGAAAGCGATTTCTTATTGGGAACTAGTTCCAAACCACGACGAAAATAAGTTTCGGCTTCTTGGGCAGCACTTGCAGAATCTTCTCTCAGACTCAGCCATGCGGCGGCGTTATATCCAGCTTCGTTGTTAGGACTAGTTGCGATCGCAGTTTTCATCCAGCCCAATCCATCCTTTTGCCAAGCTTTCGACTGCGGTAAATTGGGATAAGTAATCGCCAGATCGGCTAAGTTCCAGCCTAACTGATATGGGTAGTAAGGTTGCCAAGGTGCAAGTTTATGAGCAAATTGCAGTCGATCTTGGAACTTATCGATTGCGGATATTGCTTCAGGTAAAAATTCCTGTTTTGCTGCGGCTAAATCAAATCTTGCTCTCGATAGAAAGATAAACCCGACACTCGATGCTTGCCAAGCCGTATTTACAGGAACCAGCCATGCGATCGCCGCGATTAAATAAACAGTAGCCATCATCGCTAACCAAAAACGGGGCTGCTTTTGATGTCCGAGGCTAATCAATTCACCTGTATGCATTTGCCCTAAATAAGCCAGACTTGCCAATACGATCACTAGGCTGCCACTAATTGCAGGCACATCAAGCTGATAGTCAGTAATCGCCAACATGCCATAACCGATCAAACTACCAAATAAGCCATAGGTGATCGCCTGTTCCTGTGGATTAGTTTGCCAAGTTTGAGACTTATGTAATTTGATAAATAGAGCAATAAGCGCCACGAATAAAAGCGCAAAAGTAATTACTGCACCGATCCCCAGTTCCGCCCAAAGATGCACAGGCGTACTATGTAACTGAAATAACAGCTCCGCTTCACGTCCTGCCCATTGAGGACGATATTGCTGATAGAGCATGATCGCCGATCCTGCTCCTGCCCCAAATAGCCAATGCTCTAAGCCAATTCGCCAGCCCGTATCTGCTGCGATCGCTCTAAATAGTAATTCTCCCGAACCTTGAGCAGGATTAGAAAAACTAGTGATTAATCCTGAGATGAGCGATCGCAAGCGATTATTAGTCGCAATTAACAGTCCAAATATGGCGATCGCACCTCCTCCTCCCAAAGACACTAGCCAAAGATTATTACGATTACGAAATAAAGCCACAATAATCCCATAGAGAACGATTGCACCTAATCCTAAAAATCCGCCCCGCGAACTAGTTGTATACAAATCGATTAAACCTAAGCCAATGGCAGTTAGCCAGATTGATCGCCACAGTCCTGTCTGTGCGATCGCCAAACTTGCAAAAATCGGCAAAACTAACATCAAAAATCCCGCCACATAGTTTTGATGTCCCATTGGAGCCCAATTACGCGACTGCAAATCCGAGAAATCGTAACTAAGATTGAGTCCCCATTGATTAAGCTTGGCAAAATTAGCCAATTGCGGCAGCCATGTTTGCGTGATCCACAAGAACAAGCTTTCAATAATTACCGCAAATCCTAACAAGCCCTGAAAGCGTAGAATCGGCAAAAGCCTCGAAGATTTTTCTGTCACCCGTAAAGGAGGAGTAATCGATTTAGGCGACTCTACATGCAAAAAATTATTAGTCACATACAGCGCGATAAAGTATCCAAACGCCGTCAGGCTATACCACATCCCCTGATTAGGAAACTGCGAAAACATTGTCGATAAACACAATGTGATCAAACCAGCACCAATCGCCCAGTCAAAGCCACTACCTAACAAATAAAATGGCTTTTCACGCCGCCATAGATTTAATAAACCTGCGATCGCAAAGCATAGCAATCCCACTTGCCACAGCAACACCCAAGGGAAAGCCACCATCTGCGTACTACTATCGGGCAGTAAAGTGAATAAAATATAGGCAGCGATACCTAACTGGACGATTAACCGACCTGTACTCATAAAATTTGGTAAACCAGCAAAATAATTCTGTGACTTGCAATGTCAATAAGCTAGACTGCAATTATCTCAGCAATTCCGATTGCAAAACCGAATTTAAGATTTTCTGGGCTACAAGCCCGAAAAATCCGCAAAAGCAATATTATGACGATCGCTTATTTTTGAATGACTTATGAATGGGGTTCCATTATTTTTTGATCCTAGTGAAAATCTAGAATATAAATCAATTGCCACAGCCATGCTTTCCAGCAATAGCCCTGAAGAGTTATTAAAATTTTTTTTAATAAGCTTAGGAGAACGTTTAGCTGTCAGTCGGGTTGCCATATATCAATTAACTAATCAATATGAGGGGATTATATTGCTAGAAGCAATTTCTCCTGATATCCAGAATATCAAAAATCAAATATATCCCATCTCTTATTTTGGTGTGGATGCTCTCCAAAACTATCCCCGCGATCGTGCTGTCAAATTGTCAGATACTGCTCAAATATCTGAAACTTTCACGGCTCATCAACGCTGGCAAAAGACAGAAGTTAAAGCGATCATGTCAGCCCCAATTGTGTTCAATTCATCGACAGCCTTTGATGAAATATGGGGATTAGCCTTTGTCCAACAATGCGATCGCAAAAGGCAATGGCAACCGCAAGAAGCTCATTTTTTGTTTGAGTTATCTAAGGTTTTAAGTCAATGTTTGCAGTCTTGGGAATTAAGTCTGCAAACATCGGCACTCTCGCAAATAGCAATTCCAGACACTCAGATATGCGATGAAGAGAACGATCGCGAAGAATTTATCGCAAAAAGGGTTGATCTATCTAGGGATTTAGAAGTTGTGCAATCTCAGCCAGAGCTAATCACAGATGATATCGCATTATTAAATACCTTCGTTTTATCCGATGATGAAGAGAATGAAATACTGAATAGAAGTCGCATCAAAGACAGTGAAACTTCTATTAATCACGCCATTAATCTTGCTATGCAAAGACTAGATCAAAAAATAGACTCTAGCTCTAGTTCATATCCCCGTGTTTTTGAGAGAATAAATGCTCCACAAAATATCTATGGTGTTGATTTAGAATCGATAACTCTAGAAGATGTACTGGGAAATTGTACTCAAGATGAAAGTAAAGATGAAAACAATGCTCAGTCCAAAGTTATTTATCTACAACAAAAAGTTGGCGATCTAATCGAAAATATGCAACAAAAACTAGATGAGATTGCGTTACTACAACGCCAAGTTCATGAATTAACCGCTTCTCAACAAGAGCTTCGCCAAATGTTGCTAGATTTACAATCTGAGAACCTATAGTAACGTCAGTTCGGGTTAAGCTTTTGCCCTAGAAGCGCAGCTAACCAAGAACTAAAGTTCTTGGCTCAAAGCTTAAGTCGGTTAAAACCGACTGAAAAATTTCTAAAAATCGTCTTTAACCCGTTTCAACGGGTTTTAGCTTTGAGCCAAG
>CASBRC010000384.1 GCA_949128015.1 Synechococcales cyanobacterium PMM_0003 | reverse complement strand
GCTACTCTCACTTCATTGCTTACTGCTGGCTTAGTCTTACCGTTATTGGGCTTACCCTCATTTAATCAGGCGATCGCTCAGACTCCACAGGAAAGTAATGATTTGGCTAAGCCCACAAAGCTGAGCGCAACAGTCATTTCTGAGCAAAAACGAGCCTTAATCAAAGAGTTGCTAGAAATTACCGAGTCAGGCAAAAATGCTCAACAAATCATGGACGCAATGGTAAGAGCTGAGTTACCTAAATTAGTATCGACAGTTCTCGAAAATGTTCCTGCTCTTAATAGCGATCGCCCTGAAGTTCAAAAGAAATTTAGCGATCTTGTGTCACGGATGGCGGTTAAATATCGCGATCGCGTCGTCAAGAAAATCGATCTTGGTCAGTTAATCGAGCAGATTTCTTACCCCATTTATGACAAGTATTTTACAGAATCGGAATTGCTCGATATTATCGGGTTTTATAAATCATCAACTGGTAAAAAAACGATCTCGATTTTACCGCAGCTTACGGTTGAGTCAATGAGTCGGACTAACGAAATTTTGCTGCCAAAAATTACTAGCATTATGAGTGAAATTATTACTGAAGAGCTAGCAACCCTAATCAAAAAATAATACAGAACAAGAGATTCAAAGCCTTATCGATCTTTGTCGGGTTTGAATTCAATTTGCACTTATACTGTAATGCTGTAAGCGTTTTGTCGCTTTAGCAAACTTCTAACAATATTTCAAACGTTACATTTAGCAAATACGCATGGCACTTCTAGATCGACAAGGTCGTTTATTTGGCAAATTTAGCATTCTTGACATCGGCGCGATCGCCACGATCCTGATTGTCTTGATTGGCTTACTCGTAGTCCCGGGCAATGGCGGCAGCTCGATTGCTCAAGTGCTATCTGCCGAAAATAAGACAGTCCAAGTAGATATGAATGTGCGTGGTTTAAGTGCTGTCGAGCCTCAAAACCTTGTCAAAGTTGGTGACAAAGTGAAAATCGTCATTCGCAATCAACCACGCGGTGAAGTCACCATCAAAAAAGTGGAAATATCTATTCCTAAAATCGTTGCAGCAAAAGCTGATGGTACTGCGGTCTATTTTGATGATCCTCGTGCAGTCGCCACTTCCCAATCCGACCTAGCGATCACACTTGAAGCAACTGCCCAAATTACCAATGATGGGGCTGTATTTGCCAGTGAAAAGGTCAAAGTCGGTACATCAATTGACATTGAGGGTCCAAAATATATTATTCGGGGTAGTGCAATGGCGGTGAGGTATTAATCATGCAATCCCCATTTCCTCAAGGTTTTGTGCTTAAAGGTCGCTATGCTGTCCGATCGACAATTGGACAGGGAGGTATGGGGCGCACATACTTAGCGCAAGATCTAGAGCGCTTTAATGAAACCTGTGTACTTAAAGAATTTATTCCACCTCAAGACTCGCAAGAGGTAACCGAAAAAGCAAAGGAACTCTTTCGCCGCGAAGCCTCGGTACTATATCAAATTCGCCATCCGCAAGTGCCAGAATTTCGCGCTACCTTTGAATCTGAGGGCAGGTTGCTCTTAGTTCAAGACTATGTGGAAGGCAAAAATTATCGTAATTTGCTACTCGATCGCCTTAAGGCTGGACAAACATTTTCTGAGAATGAAATTTTTGCCCTAATGCAGCAGCTCTTGCCAGTGCTTAGCTATTTGCATGGTCACAATATTATTCACCGCGATATCTCGCCTGAGAACCTCATGTTGCGATCGCAGGATAACTTACCTGTACTGATCGATTTTGGTGTAGTCCAAGAAACTAATGCCAAACTCAACTCACAGATGGGTATTCCCTCTGCAACAGTTGCAGGTAAAGCAGGTTACGCACCACCAGAACAATTACAGTCGGGCAATGCCTATGCCAACAGCGATCTCTACGCTCTGGCAGTAACTTCGATTGTTTTGCTGACTGGGCGCGAGCCATCAGAACTATTTGATAGCATCAATCTGGCTTGGGATTGGCAGCAGTTTGCGAATGTCAATCCTGCCTTTGCGCGGGTCATCAACCAAATGTTGAGCTATAAACCTACCAATCGCTATCGTTCCGCAGATGAGGTGATGCAGGCTTTGCAAGTTGCTCAAGCTTCTTTTTCGGGTGCGAAGACCTATGCCGTAGGTCGGCAAGTACCATCCAATATCGCGGCCAACATTCCTCAAAGAACGGTGGTAGCTGGTGCAAACAATCGCGCTCCAGCCAATTATGGCAATCAAAATCCGCCTAGAAATTCAGATAATGGCGGCGGCATCAACTGGTTCGTAGGGATTTTAATCATTTTGGTTGCAGGTGTTGGCTCATGGGCAGTTACATCTTTCTTTTTTAGCCGCAATCGCACTACAACCAATCCCACTGAAACTGCGATCGCATCGCCTACGGCTACACCAAGTGTCGGAAATGTCACCAATATCAATACTAGTCTCGATCTTAAATCAATCAATGAAGGGCTTAATCGCGGGTTTAGTAGCGAGAAGATCGCGGCGGGACAAGTTATTAATGTACGTTTTAACGGCGAAAAAGATGAATTACTCACCGTTTCTTTAACGGGTGCAGATTTACAAATGACCATCCAAAGTGACGATCAAGTTAGCTTAGACAGTAAAGCGATCAACAATGCCACAGGATATTGGCAAGGTCGCCTGAAAAAAGATGGTGTGTACTACGTCAAAATTAAAACTACTGGTACGAATGAAACCACTTATAATCTCGATGTTCAATTAGAAGCACCCGTTAAACCACAACCAACTCCCACAACTACCGCTACGCCCACCATCAGTCCCACCCCTACGCCTACAGCAACACCCAGTCCTTCGCCAACCGCTACGCCCATCGAACCAACGCAATCGCCTGAGCCATCACCGAGTCCTAATCCTACCCAAACACCACGATTGCCTGAGCCATCGCCAGTCCCTATTCCCAATCAGCCCGCACCTGAGCCATCAAAACCTAATCTCTCCTTCTAGTCAATGAAAACCGTAGAAATCAATTTCCAAAAGCTCCATCCTGATGCCCAAGTTCCTAGTTATGCTCATATTGGCGATGCTGGCGCTGATGTCTATGCTGTTGCCGAAGTCATTCTAAAACCCCAAGATCGCGCGGCGATTCCGACAGGCTTAGCGGTCGAAATTCCCATCGGTTACGAGCTTCAAGTACGACCTAAAAGTGGGCTAGCTCTGAAGCATGGTATTACCGTTCTCAATTCTCCAGGTACGGTTGATGCTGGTTATCGTGGCGAGATTCAAGTTATTGTGATTAATCTTGGTTCAGAAGCCTATACCTTCGCTAAAGGTCAAAAAATTGCTCAATTAGTCTTAAAGTCTGTAATTCAAGCTCAGTATGTTGATGGAGAGTTAGGAAGTAGCGATCGCGGGATCGGCGGGTTTGGAAGTACTGGGCTAGTTTAGCGATCGCAACCTAACTCAAACCATATCATCGGGTTCGCAAAACCTGAATTAGAGTCTTGGGTGATTGTTGATTGGGAACAAACAGTTGGGAAAGCTCCAGAATTTCGAGAAAGAAGCAAATCTATGCAGCACTGGTTAGCAACTGAGCGCAAAGTTTCATTTAGTTCACCAGAAAATTTTGGATTAGATTCAAACTTTGAGAACAGCTATCACAAAAAACTATCCGATGCGATGATTATCGAAGCCTCAGAAAAGCAGGAAGGGGCAATATATTCTAAACAAATTCATACTGCTCGTTTTATGAGAAATCTTGACTCAGCGATCACCCAACAAAAATGCCCAGAGTTTCGCAAGTTTTTTACCACCTTGTCACGGCTTACCCAAGAAGCCAAAAGCTAACTTTTAACCCATAAGAGAATTTTTTACCGACTCCAACTCAGCGATCGCCAAGCCAGTAACCTCACAAATCGTGCGATCGTCCATCATCAAACCCAACATCTTTTTAGCTATTTCAACCTTTTCCTGCTGTATTCCTTGCTGTGTACCTTCCCGCAAACCTTCCTGCAAGCCTTCCCGCAAGCCTTCTTGCAAACCTTCCTGCAAACCTTCCTGCAAACCTTGTTTCAAAGCCTTAGAGACAGCCCCAGTAATAGCACCGCGCTGATCTTGAATAAAAAATTCACTTTTTTCCTGATCGTCCAACTCTTCGAGCGTCAGATTTGCCTGATTTGCAAT
>CASBRC010000383.1 GCA_949128015.1 Synechococcales cyanobacterium PMM_0003 | reverse complement strand
TGGATTGATAATGCTGGGCAAATGCAAAAAATTGCTCAAGTCGGAATCAAAGTTAGTCAATGGATCACAATGCATGGCTTTGCTCTGAATGTCTGCATGGATTTATCAGGTTTTGATCGCATTGTTCCCTGTGGGATCGCCGACTGTCAAGTTTGTAATCTAAATCAGTTTGTAAGTGTTGAGTTTGAGCAGGTAAGAAATGCGATCGCGCAAAAGTTTGCCGAAATATTTAATTTAGAATTACAACCGCAATAAAAAAGCGCCCCTAGGGGCGCTTTTTTATTTAAGAAGTAGCTAACGTGCGACGCTTGGTGACCATGCGGAAGGCTTCGATAGTATCGCCCTCTCTCCATGTTGAGAATCTCGCAAGCGAGATACCACACTCGAAGCCAGCAGCGACTTCCTTAGCATCATCCTTGACCCGTCGGAGTGAGTCTAGTACGGCTGAATGCATAAGCTCATTGCCGCGTTTGACACGGACATGACAGTTGCGAACCAACTTACCATTCTGGACATAGCAACCAGCTACTGCACCCTTACCGATCGCAAAGATCGCTCGAACTTCAGCTTGTCCAAGGTATTCCTCGACCATTTCAGGATCAAGTAAACCTTCCATCGCATCTTGGATATCTTCCAAGAGCTTATAAATAACGTTGTAATCACGGAAGTCAACGCCCATCTCATCAGCAGCTTGTCGTGCACCAGGAGCCATCGTGGTGTTGAAACCAAGCACAACTGCCGAGCTAGCTGCCGCTAAACTAATATCGTTTTCGGTGATTTCACCAGGAGCCGATAGCAAGATGCGGAGTTGGACTTCGCGCTGAGGTAACTGAGCAAGAGAGCCCAGAATCGCTTCGAGCGATCCTTGTACATCCGCCTTGAGAATAATATTGAGTTCCTTGAGGCTGCCTTCTTTGACCTTTTCGGACAAAGTACCGAGGGTAACTCGGCGTGATGCCATAGCCTGCACCAAGCGAGCTTGGCGCTGATCCATTGTGCGTTGGTCTGCGATCGCACGGGCTTGTTTTTCATCAAGATAGACTTCAAACTCATCACCAGCCGCAGGTACATCACCCAAACCGAGGACTTCAACCGCAAAGGATGGGGAAGCTTTGTCCACACGCATATTGCGATCGTCAACCATGGCACGTACCTTACCAAAGGCTGCACCAGCAACGAAGATGTCACCAACGCGCAACGTACCATTTTGGACGAGCAATGTAGCAACTGGTCCCTTCGCCTTGTCGAGGTGAGCTTCAATGACCGTACCTTTAGCAGTACGGTTGGGGTTAGCTTGCAAGTCTTCAACTTCAGCAACTAGCAAGATCATTTCTAGCAAAGTATCAAGATTTTCGCGGCGGATGGCACTGACAGGAACCATGATTGTATCGCCGCCCCATTCTTCAGCAACGAGGGCGTATTCAGTTAGCTCTTGACGAATGCGATCGGGTTGAGCTTCAACCTTGTCAACTTTGTTAATGGCGACCACGATTGGTACTTTAGCAGCACGAGCATGGCTGATCGCTTCAATGGTTTGAGGTTGGACACCATCATCGGCGGCAACCACGAGTACCGCAATGTCCGTAACTTTCGTACCACGCGCACGCATGGCGGTAAAGGCTTCGTGACCAGGGGTGTCCAGAAAGACGATCTGTTGTTTTTTACCATTATGGTCAACATCAACGTGATATGCACCGATGTGTTGGGTAATACCACCAGCTTCTCCTTGAGCGACTTTACTCTTACGAATTGCGTCAAGCAAGGTGGTTTTACCATGGTCAACGTGACCCATGATGGTGACGACAGGCGGACGGCGTTGGAGTTTATCAAGATCTCCAGATTCGATCATTTCGGTCTTGAGCGCCAATTCGACTACTTCAGGAGCATGTACTTCGTAGCCCAATTCTGCCGCGACCATTTTGGCGGTTCCCACATCAAGGGTTTGGTTGATATTCGCCATGATCCCCTTCATAAAGAGGGTGCGAATTACTTCTGTCTCAGAAAGCACCAAGCGATTTGCAAGTACAGCAACGGTCATACCCTCTTTGATTTCCACAGAAGTGGGCTTTTCAGGAATAACTTCAACGTTCTGGTGACGGCGATCGCGATTTGGGGCAGATCGTTTACCCTTTTGAGTTGGCTTAATATCGGCAGCCATTGTGGGCTTCGATGGCACGGCCACTGCCTTAGGACGAGCCGCAGGACGAGCAAGAGACAAACTGATTTGCGCTAGTTCAGCCGCAGCATCAAGATCGGCAGCATCATCGTCATCATCAGCAAAATCACGGAGATAGCGCTTAGGCTTGTTTAGACGATTCTTTTCTTTAAGCTCTAGTAGATCCTTTTCTTCTTCTTCCTTGGACTTACCTTTACGCTTACTTGCCTTATTTGGCAAGGTTGGTTTTTCTAAAAGCTCAGGCAATGAGGGATTAAATCCACCTGCGGCTTCAGGTTTTTTGCCAGTCTTATCTGCAATGACAGGCTTTTCGGGCGCACGCATCAAGGTAGGCATCGGTGGACGCAAATTATGTGGCGGCTCGGTCGGAGCTGTGATCCCACGCTCGATCAGTACTGAGTCTTTGACCAATTTTGGTCCACGACTTTGAGGTCTACCAGCAGCAGCAGGAACCGCAGGTTGTTCGGCAGGCTTGTTTAGCTTGGGTCTTTCAGGCTTATTCTTGACTGCTTCTTGATTGGCTTCAATTACGCCCTGCTCAGTTCTGTCCTGTTCAGACTTGCTCTGATTGGCTTTTGCAGAAATTCTAGACTCATCTGATGGTCTTGCGGCGGGAGGCTTAGGTGCAATAACCGCTTTAGGGGCTACCGCAACTGGAGGCTTGGGGCGTTCTGGCGTAGCAGGCTTGTTTGTTGTTTTGACTTGAGGTGGTGACACACTCACCAAAGCTTGTTTCGGCGCAAGCGGACGCTCTGCTTTATCAGCCTGTGTACGTTCTGCCTGTGGACGCTCGGCTCTTGGAGTTTCCTTGCGAGGCAATTGTTCTTTAGGTGCTTGTTTGGCTGGATTAACCTTTGCCGTAGCTGGCTCCTCAACAGAGACTTTTGCTGCGATCGCAACAGCCTGAGACTTTTCGGTAGATTTAGGTGGGGCTGGAGGGGCAACTAACTCTACTGGTTTTGATTCTGATGGCGATGCTGACTGAGATTCTTTGATCGCTTGAGGAGTTACTGGGGAGGTCAATGCTGTTTCTGGGGTCAATTCAATTTTGGGAGCAGGTGTAATTTCGGATTGTTCGCCTTCTGAGACAGAAGGACGCATCGGAGGCTTAACTAATGAAGAAGCAGAGGGCATGGGCAAGGGAGGGTTAATAACAGCAGTTTTAGCAGGCATTTCTGAGCTAGGCTCAGCGATCGCACTGGGTGAGTTAAGAGGTTGATTTGGAGGAGGGGGAGATCCTACATTACCAGACACAGGTGGGGTGTTTAGACGAATCGTGGGCTTGGCAACAGCAAGAATCTGCTGTTTGGCAATACGAGCATCGGATTCTTTAGTCTTTGCCGCAACCGTAGTCTTCTTCTCAGAAGCTTTGGAGTCGGCAGTTTTGGGATGATATTGAGGGGCTTTGATGCGGACTAATTCCGCCTCTGATTCTGTAATTGTACTACTATGGCTTTTAACAACTATAGCTAACTGCTCACATACCGCGATTACATCTTTGGTATCTAGATCTAACTCTCGTGAGAGTTCATATAGCCGAACTCGATTGCTTATACTCATTGCTTACTCTGCCCTGCGTAACTGTTGTACACGATGAAATTGAATTTACATAGAAGTTGCTTCCTATCTTTTGCTAGGTTGAATTACATTTACTGAATTACATTGACCATAGTTAATCTTAGAAGCGATTCGCTTTTCCTGCTGAACAGGCTAGCTCAAATAGTTTTCAAGTCAGTTTCAATTTTTAGATGAAACTACTATAGCTATTATTACTCATACAACCTAATAATATGAGAAGTAATCTAACTTAGCTCACAAACTTTGGCAAAATCTCACTCAGTTTACTAGCTCTTGTACATTAATCCTAAAACACCATTTTTGAGAAGAGATTTTTTGCACATACAGCGCTTTGCGCTTTTGTAAAACCCAGAAAGATTTTTGAAAGTGCCGCGAAGCGGCACTTTCAAAAATCTCTCTGTCCTTCTTAAAGCCTCAATAGGCTGTAAGACAATTTGCGTTGATAATAGGCGCAAATTTGGGGAAGTCCTGTCTTGCAAAGGTTTGACTAAAAAAATCAACGGTCTGAGTAAATTTGTAAATCCCTAGCTAATGCATTTAAGCTCATTAGCGTTTTTACAGTTATTTACATTAATTTACTTTGATGTAGGATCGAGTAGCTTCGTAGTGTTTTGCCCCCATTATTTTCCTCGTCGTATTTCCTCGTCGTATTCTCCCTATTGTTTTGATATTTATGACAAACGTACCCGTCTCGCGCATTCGTAACTTTTCAATCATTGCCCATATCGATCATGGCAAATCTACGCTTGCCGATCGCTTATTGCAATTTACAGGCACAGTGGCGGATCGCGATATGAAGGCGCAATTTCTAGACAACATGGATCTGGAGCGAGAGAGGGGGATCACGATTAAGCTGCAAGCGGCCAGAATGAATTATCGGGCGCTTAATGGTGATGAATATACGATTAATTTAATCGATACTCCTGGGCATGTAGATTTTTCTTATGAGGTGTCGCGTAGTTTGGCAGCTTGTGAAGGGGCTTTACTAGTTGTCGATGCTTCACAGGGGGTAGAGGCGCAAACACTGGCAAATGTCTACTTGGCTCTGGCTAATGATCTAGAAATTGTGCCTGTCCTAAACAAGATTGATTTACCAGGGGCTGACCCCGATCGCATTGCCCGTGAAATTGAGGAATTAATTGGTTTAGATTGCGTAGACGCAATTCATGCGTCCGCGAAACAGGGGATCGGTATTCGCGAGATCCTTGAGGCGATCGTTTTAAAAGTACCGCCACCCAAGGATACAGTTGATCAGCCATTACGGGCTTTGATCTTTGACAGTTATTACGATGCTTATCGGGGCGTAATTGTTTATTTTCGGGTGATGGATGGCACGGTCAAAAAAGGCGATCGCGTTAAATTCATGGCTTCAGAGCAGGAATATGTCATCGATGAGCTTGGAGTTTTAGCACCTGGGCAAGTCCAAGTCGATGAGTTACATGCGGGTGAAGTTGGTTATCTGGCGGCGGCAATTAAGATGGTCGCCCATGCGCGGGTTGGTGACACGATTACTTCGGCGGTTGACTCGGCTTCTGAGCCATTTCCTGGATATGAAGAAGCGAAGCCGATGGTATTTTGCGGGATGTTCCCTACTGATGCAGATCAGTTTGAAGAATTGCGTGAGGCTTTAACCAAACTTAAGCTTAATGATGCAGCGCTGAATTATGAGCCAGAAACCTCAAATGCGATGGGTTTTGGTTTCCGTTGCGGATTTTTGGGGATGTTGCACATGGAGATTGTGCAAGAGCGACTTGAACGGGAATACAATCTCGATCTAATTGTGACTGCGCCATCGGTAATTTATCGCGTGACGACTAATACTGGCGAAATTTTGATGGTGGATAATCCTAGTGAGTTGCCACCGCCAAATTCCAGACAAGAAATTGAGGAGCCTTATGTAAAGTTAGAGATCATGACTCCACAAATCTATATTGGGACATTGATGGAGTTGTGCGTGGCAAGACGGGGCATATTTGTTGATACGAAGTACATCACTACAGAACGCGCCACTTTAATTTATGAGCTTCCTCTCGCCGAAATGGTCACGGATTTCTTTGATCAGATGAAGTCGCGCACGAAGGGATACGCCAGTATGGAATATCAAGTCATTGGCTACCGCCCCAACGATCTAGTATTAGTTGACATCCTTGTGAATGAAGAACCTGTGGATGCGTTGGCTTGTATTGTCCACCGTGACAAGTCCTACAATATTGGTCGAGCTTTGGTATCTAAGCTGAGAGAGTTGATTCCTAAACAGCAGTTCCAAATACCGATTCAAGCTGCGATCGGTTCTAAAATTTTGGCACGGGAGAATATTTCGGCTTTGCGTAAGAATGTGCTTAGCAAGTGCTATGGCGGTGATATTTCGCGAAAGAAGAAGCTATTAGAAAAGCAGAAGAAGGGTAAAAAGCGCATGAAGTCAATTGGAACTGTAGAAGTGCCGCAAGCAGCATTTATGGCGATTTTACAATTGAACGGCGATTAAGAAAAGAGGCAGATCAATTCATGTTTCTCAAAACCCAGAGAGTATAAGGTGGTGCGAAGCACCGCCTTATACTCTCTGGGTTTTCTAGCTATCGGATGCCAAGCTTTGGATCGCAAAGAGAGTTTGCCCAGACGACACCATTTGTCCGAGGTTACAAAAGACCTCAATGACCTTACCTGAAATTGGCGTGGTAATTGTAATTTCCATTTTCATTGATTCCAAAATAACTAACCGATCGCCTTCTTTGACTTGATCTCCTTTTTCTACAAGAATTTGCCAGACATTGGCAGGAATCGGTGATGGCACAACTTGGCTATTGGGTGGGAGTTCAAATTCTGAATCATCGATCGCAGGAAGGACATCTAATTCTTCGACTAAAAGATTGTTGGCTGCCCAGCGATCGCGCTCTGCTTCAAATGCAGCCTGTTGCTTGTTTTTAAAACTAATTGCTGATTCAGAGATAGATTGGAGAAATTGATTATATTTTTTGAGGCTAAAAACTTCTTCTTCGATCTGTAATTTGAACTTACCTTGAAGGAAATCATTGCGGTGTTGT
>CASBRC010000382.1 GCA_949128015.1 Synechococcales cyanobacterium PMM_0003 | reverse complement strand
TATAGAGCTTGAAAACTAGCTAATACAGTGTTTAGACCTTCACAGATTGGAACTGTAACGGTTTTGTCTAGCAAAACTGGATTGTCAGAGACTTCACCAAATGCGCGTAATAGCCCTTGAATAGTAGGCATGAATGAATTCTCCTAAATTGATTGAAAGTTTTCAGAAATAGATTTAGCTTATTTATTTCTGAAGCTGTATTGAGAATAGCCTACCAGATCGAAACGTCTATTAGGTGTCTAATCTAGTTCTGGATTGGTTTTTGAACAAATTTTAGTTGACATTAGATATCAACTAAAAGCAGCATCTAGTTCTATCCAAGCCCTAGCAGCCTGTCGGAGAAACCCAAAGTTGTCTTCGTAGGGTGTGTTAGCGATCGCGTAACGCACGGCTCAGAAGATCAAGGTTCGTTACGCTGCCGCTAACGAACCCTACAGCAAACTACAGGAAACCAGTTTGCCAAAAGATTATTTCTCCGACAAGCTGCTAGAGTATCCAAGCCCTAGAGCATCCAAGCCCTAGAGAGGTTATGGGCAGGGCTTTTTTCTGGCAACTAACTCTCTAGGGTTTAATTTTTTGGTTTTTTCTAAGAGAGGATTTTCCGAAAAATCTTAAGTCTAGTTAGCAATTAGTTGCATTTACATGCTAGCCTATGGGTAATAAACTTATTGCTATTAATTCTCAATACCTAAATCTAATTGAGCTATGAATCCAACTAATCAAATATCGCCAGATAGTCAAATGATCGCCATTAGTGGCACGGAAAAATGGGATGTTTATCATCGCTTACAAGATCTAGGAATTTCTTGTCAATGCTCTATGCACAAGGCTTTAAGCGTTGATGTCTCAAGTCCAAATGAAGTGGCTCAGGTCTGGAGTGTGGTTAGACGAGTAACTAGCTCTAGAGAAAGTTTGGTAAAATTGTTAAAATGCTGTTGGGAAATATCATCAGTATTTTAATCTAAATAATCATAAGTATTAATAAATAATAAAGATTGAATTTGGTACAGATCAATGCCTAAATCGTTTGGTCAATGCGCCGATTTGCAGGTTGTGGCTCAATTTTTAGGAGTAATCCTTAAAGATGGATATCGGGTTAAATATCTAAGGGTTGCGATCGCATCTCAAGAATATTGGGTTAAGTTACCTAAAGAATTGAGTC
Organism: Synechococcales cyanobacterium PMM_0003; assembly: GCA_949128015.1. Classification (GTDB taxonomy): domain Bacteria; phylum Cyanobacteriota; class Cyanobacteriia; order Pseudanabaenales; family Pseudanabaenaceae; genus Pseudanabaena. The sequence continues at coordinate 3,282 of CASBRC010000382.1, read as the reverse complement.
AAAGCTTTGATCAGACATTGAGTATTGGCTCTTGGTTAAAGATTGAGGGATCGCAAATACTAGATCGCAAAAAAGGAATCCTGAAGCTAGAAGCATCGTCTTTTAGCTTGGTTAATGCTCCAAATGACGAATTAAATGGCAAATTAGGGGGTAAATTAGAGGCATCCTTATCTCACACTGCTGATGCTCAACCGTTGGTTGAAAAGAGAAAAAATAAGGCAGCTTGCATTTTGATCTGCCAAAAATCAGACTGTTGGCAACAGGGTGGCAAAGAAGTTTATCAGCGCTTGGAACAAGAATTGCGCGATCGCGGGCTTAGCGACCGCGTCCAAATTCAAAAAACAGGATGTCAGAAGCAATGTAAGCAAGCACCTAATTTGGTGGTCATGCCTAACAAGGATCGCCATAGTCGGGTGAAGTTATCACAGGTTGACAGCTTACTAAATCGATATTTTGGGCTAAACTAAGATTTATAAACTATTAAATTTTTGTAGACACCAAGAAAGCGTGATTGATACTCGTCTCGATCTTTACCCTGCCTCTACAGTTACCAATGCTTGGCCAGGACTGATATGTCGCTATGCGGATTATTTGCCAGTTACAAACCAAACGCCGATCGTAACTTTGCATGAAGGTAATACTCCATTAATTCCTGCGATCGCTCTGAGTCAAAGGCTCGGACGTAATATCAAAGTTTTGCTCAAGTATGACGGACTAAACCCTACTGGCAGCTTTAAAGATCGCGGTATGACTATGGCGATTTCTAAAGCTAAAGAAGCTGGCTCGGAAGCAGTGATTTGTGCAAGTACAGGCAATACATCAGCAGCAGCAGCAGCTTATGCTAAGCGCGGCGGCATGAAAGCATTCGTATTAATTCCTGATGGCAAAATTTCGATCGGTAAATTGAGCCAAGCGCTGATCTATGGTGCTGAAGTAATTGCGATCGATGGCAACTTTGACCAAGCTCTCACGATTGTACGGGAAATGTCTGAGAAATTCCCGATTACATTGGTTAATTCTGTTAATCCTTACCGTCTTGAAGGTCAAAAAACTGCTGCCTTTGAACTAGTGGAAGCGATGGGTGATGCTCCAGACTGGCTCTGTATTCCTATGGGCAATGCAGGAAATATCACTGCTTATTGGATGGGATTTTCGCAATATCATGCGTTAGGTAAATCCAAAAAGTTACCACGCATGATGGGCTTCCAAGCGGCAGGATCAGCGCCACTAGTTACAGGTCAAATTTTTGAGAAGCCTGAAACGATCGCAACTGCAATCAGAATCGGTAATCCTGCTAATTGGCAAAAAGCCCTAAGAGTTCGTGAAGAAAGTGGCGGTGAATTCCATAGCGTTACCGATGTGGAAATCCTTTCCGCTTACAAGTTCTTAGCAGGTGAAGAGGGGGTTTTCTGCGAGCCTGCAAGTGCGGCTTCAGTAGCAGGTTTACTGAAAGTCAGCGATCAAATTCCTTCAGGGGCAACGATTGTCTGCGTATTGACAGGCAATGGTATTAAAGATCCTGACACTGCGATCGCCTGTTCCGAATCCAAGTTACACAAGGGCATCGCCCCAGATGTCACGAGCGTTGCTAGAGTAATGGGCTTTTAAGTTTTTATCCACGCACTGATGCGTGGGTAAAAGCTTTCTATTCTTATCTTGACTTTTTGGATTTGATGACATCAAGTACATTGTCATGCTTCTGCCCCTCAATAATGTCCTTGAGGTGAATTTGACCATTAATATATTGAACATGAAGCCGCCAACCAGAAATTTTATCGATATCAGCACGGTAAATAGCTTGCTTTACTCCTGTTACCTTATGTAGTCTTGTCTTTGGAAATTTTCTAGTTCGGTGGCACTCATTGTCTTCGAGTTCTGATAAAGCTTCTAGAAAACAAACCTTGAGTTCATTGGTGGGCAGGATTTTCATGGCTTCATAAATAATTCCATGCTCATCACAGAGCGTAATAGTTTGTGCCATAAGATAAGTTTAAACCAGAACTATTTCTCTCTCTTGATAATGCATATCTTGGTACAAAGACTCAACTACACCTTTATAAGCCTTATCTAAATCATCATGTTTGACTATCCGAAAAAGAGTAAAAATAACCTGTCCAAAAATCGGATCTTCGTCAATAGTCAAAACTACTATGAGTTTTAAAGAGATTTTCATTGTGTAGAGTGAGGAATCATAACCATTAAGATGTATGCGTAAAGGCTTCAACTTACGGTATACATTGGGTTTATCGACTATGAAAAGTTCAGCACAACCATTAATTTTTCTAATGGCTATTTCCTTCTCATGCTCACTCAGTTTAGCAATATCTTTTTCAAATTTTTTGGTTGACTCAATTAAAACATCCATCATCAACAACCATTAGTGTCGTAGGGTACCCCTGTTAAGGTGCAAAAATAACGAACGTAGATCGGTTGTTTCAGCCTTCAAAAAGCTACTTCCTTGGAATTTTGGTGTGAAATTTCAAAGAGGCATATCGCTAGGATCTCGCAAGTTCGTTGGTCACCTTAACAGGGGTAGTGTCGTAGGGAAATATTAAACGCTTTAGTATGTACATTGCAATGTTTTGAGGACTATTGACATATCACCATTTAAGATGGCTGATACATTTAGCCTTAAGCCTTCAAATTCAATGCTATGGATAATTCCTGCGGTATCAGGAGCTAAGTTTTTGTATTGCCCATTTTCTAGAACAAACCAGTCGATTTGCTGATCCAATGTTCGCCAGACAATATATTCCTTTACGCCATTGCGTTCATAGGAGCACTTTTTAGCTTGCAAATCATAGGAAATGGTACTTGCTGCAATTTCCACAATTAGTTCAGGGAAACCAGCTATATAGGCATCTGAATCAATTTGAGCATTACCACCCAATCGAAATAGGACTGCATCTGGTTGTGGTTCATTTTCATCATCAAGTCTGACTGTTGGATTGATACCAACTTTCAAGTCAGAAGATACTGCTTGATATGTGCCAAGCCAAGCCACGATTTGAGCGTGAGGTTTAGCATGAGTATTAAACCTCACGGAAGATTCCACGTATACGAGTCCTTCGATGAGTTCTGCTTTTTTGATTTTTGAGGCTGTATAACGTCGCTCAAACTCAATACGATTTAAGCGATCGCCATTTTCGAGAATCGTTAATGTTGGTGCAGAATTGGCAATAGTCATAGACTTTACAGATCTTGGATGCGTAATCTTACGGAGTCACCGTGAGAGGGCAAGCCTTCGGCTTCGGTGAGTAATGCGATCGCACCCGATACTTC
>CASBRC010000381.1 GCA_949128015.1 Synechococcales cyanobacterium PMM_0003 | reverse complement strand
ATCGCCCTGAACGATCAGATCGTGGATCTGATCGCAATTTCGGCGATCGTGGATCTGATCGCAATTTCGGCGATCGCAAATTTGATCGCGATCGCACATCAGTACCTAACTTTGAGCGTCGCTCTTTGCCGCCAGTCTCGCGGAATGTTGATCCCGATGGCGAATTAGGGATCGCAGCACCAGTTCATAATCCTGAGAATCCTGATATTGTCTATGGTCGCCATGCAGTTGAGGCGGTATTAAATAGCGATCGCAGTGTTAATCGTGTTTGGGTGACAGCGAGACTGCGTTACGCTCCCGATTTCTTGCCGCTAATTGATGAGGCAAAGGCTGCTGGAGCCGTCGTCGATGAAGTCGATAATATACGTCTTGATCGCATCACCGATAATGGTCGTCACCAAGGTATCGCTATTCAAGTTTCCGCCTATGAATATGCTGATATTGATGAATTGATTGCTAGTGCCAAAGAGAAATCTGCTAACCCTGTAATTGTGATCGCGGATGGAATCACCGATCCCCATAATTTAGGCGCGATTATCCGCAGTGCCGCCGCTCTCGGAGCGCAAGCCCTTGTCATTCCCCAGCGTCGCGCCGCAGGAATCACGGCCACTGTTGCTAAAGTTGCCGCAGGTACATTAGAAATCTTGCCCGTGGCTCGTGTAGTCAATCTCAACCGTGCCCTCGAAAAAATCAAAGAAGCAGGTTTCTGGGTTTATGGGACAATGGCTGGAGCAAGTGATGCTATTCACAAAACAAAATTCTCTGGTGCGATCGCTCTAGTTGTCGGCGCAGAAGGAGAAGGCTTAAGTCTTTCAATTCAAAAAAATTGTGACTTTCTTGTTTCTATACCTTTAGAAGGAAAAGTTGATAGCTTAAATGCATCGGTTGCCACAGGAATGGCACTGTACGAGATTTTTAGACAACGTTGGGTGAATACGTTAAACCTGAACAATTTGTCTTGAAGTCATGTTTTAAGTTATATAAAGATAGAAGTAAAATGATTTGAAATCAAATCTTCGTCATTTATTTAAACCATTCACTTTAGCTATGTAAAACCATGGGTGGTAACTTGTTTAAGAACATTTATACATCAATTCTCGAAACCTTAGGCTTAGCTGTGTGGATCGAAATTGTTACTGATTCGCCACGTTGTACTTATTATTTTGGTCCCTTTAGCAGTGAGTCTGAAGCTGATGGCGCAAAAATTGGTTACATAGAAGATTTGGAAACTGAAGGTTCTAAGGGCTTGGCTGTAATGGTTAAACGCTGTAAACCTGAGAAACTGACCATTTATGACGATTCACTGGATTTTAAGTTTGACCGTTTTTTTGCATTTAGCGGTCAGACTCTGTAATCACGAAACTGATAAAAGAATTAAGGGGCTGAAGCCCCTAATTTTTTGTGAGATAAATGCATAGGATCGCAAATAAAACCCAGATATGATTCGGCGGGCGAAGCCCGCCGAATCATATCTGGGTTTTGAAATACATAAGTTATTTCGTTTGCGATCCATAATAGAGATGTTGATTTAAAGATCTGAAAGTAATTTATAAATTTTTTGAGTGAGTATATGTTATTTGGACTTGGCAAAAAATTAACACTTCCAACTGCGGCAGATGCTCTGGCTGGAAGATCTTCAACAATTCCTACAGCGTCTCATCATTTTGTAAATGGTAATGCGCTGAAGCCTCCTTTCCCTGAAGGTATGGAAACTGCTGTTTTTGGTTTGGGATGCTTTTGGGGCGCTGAACGCAAGTTTTGGCAACAGAAAGGAGTTTATATCACGGCTGTTGGTTATGCCGCAGGACTAACTCCTAATCCAACCTATGAGGAGGTTTGTTCAGGAAAGACGGGGCATAACGAGGTTGTACTGGTTGTGTATGATCCCGCAGCAATTAGCTATGCTGATTTGCTCAAAGTTTTTTGGGAGTCCCATAACCCGACCCAAGGAATGCAACAGGGCAATGATAAGGGAACGCAATATCGTTCAGGTATTTACGTCTATAACGACAGCCAAAGAAAACTTGCTGAGGATTCACGCGAGGTTTACCAAGATGCGCTCAATGCTTCAGGGATGAAGTCAGGTATTACGACCGAGATTCGTGATGCTGGCGAGTTTTATTATGCTGAGGGCTACCATCAGCAATACCTTGCCAAAAATCCTGGTGGATATTGTGGCTTAGGTGGTACAAACGTTTGCTATCCTCCTGCGATCGCAGTTTCCTAAAACAAAAAATCCTCAAAAAAGCCTCGCATCGCAAGGCTTTTTTTAGATTAATTTTATAACCATTGCCGCAAGCTTAGTTGCGGCCCCTGACTCTCCACAGATTCTTTTTAGGCGATCGCGCATTTTTACTAGCTCATCGGGGCGATCGAGATAAAACAAAATTTCGGTGGCAACTTGAGTCGGAGTGAGCATCCCTAATAATTCTGGCACGATCTCCTCCCCTGCCCAGATATTTGGCCAAGCTAGCAATTGACCTCTCTTTTGAATTTGTGAAATTAAAATCGAATTAATTAGAATTCCTAAAAATTTGCCCAATAACGGTGCAGATGCAAGTAGCCCTAGCAGTCCGTCCCATCCCACCGTCATATCCGCAAAATTGGTAGGTAAAAGTACAATCATCGGCTGGTTAAGGGCGGCTAGCTCAGCCGTATTTGCGCCGACAGTGGTAACGCAGAGTTGACTACTAGCTATTAAGGCATGGGCAGGGAATTCACGATCAATCTTAATTATTGTGCCTTTGGCAGTGACTAAGTTGCCCTCTACTAGCGTTGCCGATGTACCTTCACTGTCGGGCGCGGGAAAGCTATTTTGAGCGTATTGAGCTAAAGCTTCAGGGGTGGTCGTTGGTGCTAGGGCAATTACTAATTCTAGATCAGGACGTTTTTGTTTGAGGATGTCTGCGATCGCAACTGCCAAAGGCACACCAATCTGTAATTTATGCCCTTTGGAACCTGGCATAAAGCAAATTCGCAACGTAGAGCCAGAGTCAATAATTGACTCTGGCTCTATACGATCGACCATCAGATCACCGATCACTTCAGCTTTTGCGCGAAATTTTGTTGGGAGATTATCGGCGATCGCCTGATTACGGACAGCAAAAAAATCTACCCAGCGATACCATCTGGCTTCCCATTCTGCATAAATTAAAGTTTTGTAACCTAGTCGCTTGGCGATCGCCACCGCAAAAAATTGATCCCCACCTAAAAAAATTACAATTCCTTGCTTAGCCCATTGCCAATTAGGAGTTCTGCCCCATAGCAAAAAATCAAAAAACTGCTCCTGCGGTAAAACGCGATCGACATTAGGAAAACTTTTAGCAAGTTGAGCTTCTTGTCCACTAGCATTTTGGCAAGGCGATAGGGCGATCGAAATTCGGGTTTTGGCTATACTTTCAGAGGATTTCAGAGATATTGCTAAAGCCTTGAGAAAAGGATATACCCATGTTGTTAGCTCTCCAGGTCCATTCGACAGAATTAAAATATCTGTGGAAATATCAGTACTGTGAAGAGCATTAATCATAATTAATAAACCCATAAAGTGGACAGAGAAATTAGCGCCGTTTCTACTTTATGGGTTTATTGCTAGAAATTGAAATGACGGGATCGAATTCACGATAAAATTATGCATTCATAATCAAGTTAAATTAAAAGCTAGTTACTCAGCTTCAGCCCCTAAATTTTTCCTCAAGTTTTTTATAAGCGTCACGCATGTGGATTTAAGTAGTTTATTTGATACACCAAAACCCGTCATCGGGGTCATTCATCTTTTGCCGTTGCCTACTTCGCCGCGTTGGGGGAGCAGCCTTAAAGAGGTGATTGATCGTGCTGAGCAGGAAGCGACCGCACTCGCCGCAGGCGGAGTGCATGGCATTGTCGTAGAGAATTTTTTTGATGCTCCGTTTACCAAAGATCGCGTCGATCCTGCGGTAGTCAGTTCCATGAGTTTGATTGTGCATCGGGTCAAGCAGATGGTTGGAGTTCCTGTAGGGCTTAATGTCTTAAGGAATGATGGTCATAGTGCTTTAGCGATCGCATCCTGTGTTGGTGCAAAGTTTATTCGGGTCAATGTCCTCATGGGCGTAATGGCAACCGATCAGGGCATTATCGAAGGTGATGCTTACAAACTTTTGCGCTATCGCCGTGAGCTAGGCTCAGATGTAAAGATCTTTGCTGATGTTTTAGTGAAGCACGCTCAGCCTATTTCTGTACCACAGATTTCCGCAGCCGTTCACGATACGATTCATCGCGGGCTTGCTGATGCGGTGATTTTGTCGGGATGGGCAACGGGGCATCCGCCCACATCTGAGGATCTTAAGGAAGCAAAACTCGCCTGTGGTGACACTCCCCTCTTTGTTGGTTCTGGTGCAACATGGGAGAATGTACCGCAGCTTATGGAATATGCTGATGGTGTGATTGTTTCGAGTTCGCTCAAACGTAATGGTCAGATCCAACAAGCGATTGATCCAATTCGGGTTAGCCGTTTTGTCGATGCTGTGAAGTTAAACATTGCCAACAAAAAAAATAAGCATATTGCCGAAGAGCAAATACTGCGATCGCCGTCTATCCCAATTGGGTAAAATCTATAAATATCTGTAACAGTGCTTCGCACTGTTACAAACGCTAAATTTTTTTTGAGCAGGTAGGTACAAATTGTCAGGAACAGCTATGCGAAAAAAAACTGAGCCTTGGTTGCATCGGTGGTCGCGCCCTGCGATCGTCGCTTTGTCACTATTTGGCTTTTCTTTGGTAACTTATCTGACCGTAACTCATTTCTTTGGTCAAAAAGTCGCACTCTGCGAAGTCCAAGGTAGTGGCTGCGATTTAGTCCTGAGTAGTGAATATGCCAAGATTTTTGGTATTCCACTAACGATTTTTGGGGCTTTGGGCTATCTTACCTTGGGGCTTTTGGCAGGACTGCCATTATTATTAAAACGCGATGATCCTAAAGCCCAGTCACAGCTCAAGGAGTTAGCTAATTTCTTGATGTTTATGGTGTCTTCGTCAACACTTGTCTTTAGTGGATACCTGATGTATCTCCTCGCATCGGGCAGTATTGGCGGACAACCACAAGTTTGTCTCTATTGCATTTCCTCGGCAGTCGCTATGGCGACAATTTGGTTGTTGACAGTATTTGGGAATACTTGGAAAGATATTGGTCAGTTATTTTTTACAGGTGCGATCGTGGCGATTGTCACTTTGACGGGAACTTTAGGAGTTTACGCTAGCCAAGGTAAAATCGCGGCTCAGAGTAATTCTTTTGCGGGGCGCTTAGCGCAACACTTGACCGTAACTAATGCCAAGATGTATGGCGCTTATTGGTGTCCTCATTGTATAGATCAGAAAAAACAATTTGGTGAAGCGCAGAAGCTAGTCCCTTATATTGAATGCGATTCTAAGGGTGTAAACCCGCAAACTGAGCTATGTCAGAAAAAAGGAATCACAGGATTTCCGACTTGGGAGATCAATGGCAAAATGCTTTCTGGTGAACGCAGTTTAGATGAATTAGCAACCGCATCTGGCTATACAGGCGATCGCAAATAACAAAAAAGAGAGCGCAAAGCGCTCTCTTTTTTATAGTCCCCAATAATTTGCTCTTTCTTTGAGCCAGCCATTTTTGCGCCATTTCTCGACAATATCAAATACTCGATCGCGTAAGTCTAAATGTTGTAAACCACGCGGCAAGGCAATCGCTAAACTATGAACTGCCAATGCTTGACCAATAATTTCATAATCAGGATGATCTTTGAGCCATTGGGTAAGACTCGTGCGATCGCCGACAAAAGCTTTAATCTTGTCCGATCGCAAAGCGGCTAACCCATCTGCATAGTAATTAGCGCCAATAATTGCGGCTTTTGGGAATTGCGACTGAATTACTGCGATCGCAGCCGAATTCTTGATAACACCGATCGCCATAGGTAGTTTGAGGTCTTGAGAGGTTGTGCCGCGCTTTGCGATCGCAATTGTGCTGTCGGTGTAGTAGGGCAAAGAGAAATCAACTAGGCGCGAACGATTGGTAGTAACAGTAATTTGGGCGATCGCCAGATCCACTTGATTATTTTGTAATGCTGATAGGCGATCTCGATTTTTTAATGGCATCAACTCAAGGGGCATATTTAGCTCCTTAGCAAGTTCACGGGCCATATCAATTTCTAGCCCTGACAAGTTGCCATTGCGATCGCGAAATCCTAAGGGCGGCAAATTATCTTTGACCCCAATAATCAGCTTGCCCCGTTTCTTGATTTTATCGAGCGTATTTATTTCTGGAGTTATTAATGAGTTTGTTTCGGCTGCGATCGCCAAATGATTAGGAT
>CASBRC010000380.1 GCA_949128015.1 Synechococcales cyanobacterium PMM_0003 | reverse complement strand
TGGGAAATGGAAAATACTCAGGATGCTTGTTTTGCGGATATGTATGTGCATCCTCAAGAAATTGACTACAACGTTAATACTTTGTTTGAATTGATTGATGCATCGGGTTTAGAATTCCTTGGCTTCTCAAATCCACAGGTATGGGATTTAGATCGGTTGATTGGCAAGGTTCCCAACTTGGTTGAGCGATCGCAACATCTATCTGAGCGTCAACGCTATCGACTAATTGAAGTTCTCGATCCCCATACAATCTCTCATTACGAATTCTTTTTAGCACGTCCACCAATCACTAAACAAACTTGGCAAATTGATGCCGAACTTCTAGCAGCCCTTCCTGAACCTAGTCCCTGCATCTATGGCTGGAGAGATAGTCCTAACTTCTTTGATTACAATTACCAGTTTGCCAAAATTGGTGATGCTGAATGGAAATTCTTGCTAGCTTGCGATGGCAATCAGACCAAACAACAAACTGTCGCCCAGATTTTGCAATCCGTTGAGGCAAGTTTAGAAGATGTGCGATCGCTCCAAAAGCAACAAATTATTCTTTTGAGAGCCTAGCTCTATAAAAACAAAAAAGCTGTAGCGCACGCTCCGCGTGCGCTACAGCTTTTTTGTTTTTATAGAGCTACTTTTCAGCGCTAAGATACAAATCAGTCACTATTTAGCTATCTTTGCTTATGCCATCCCGATCTACTCATCCATCACTTTTACAAAATTACTGGCAAAAGTTTTCACCTTGGTTAGAGTCTTGTGCGATCGCAGCTTGGGGCCTCACACTACTGAAGCTATGGCTGGCTGGGCAACTTTATCTCTTAGTCCATCCAAATTACATGCCACTAACTGTAATAGCGGGCTTTGGACTGACCATTGTTGGTGGAGCAGAGGCTTGGCGCGTAGCCAAACGGCAGCGAGGCTATACCAATAATCAACAACATGTGACGCTTATCAAGCCATCTTTGAGCAGCAGTTTACTTTTGATCGTGGCGATCGTAGCTTTATGTATCAATCCTCGCCCCTTCACTAGTGAAAAAGCAATTCATCGAGGTGTACTTGACAATATTGCCGATGCCAGAACTATTCCCAAATCATTTCGCGCTAGTAATCGCCCCGAAGAGCGGACTCTAGTAGAATGGGTACGCACAATTAGTATCTACCCTGAACCTGATGCTTACAAGGGACAAAAAGTGAAACTTACAGGCTTTGTTGTTCATGCCCCTGATCAGCCTGATAACATGTTCTTGATTACGCGCTTTGTGATTACCTGCTGTGCGGCTGATGTTTATCCTGTGAGTTTGCCTGTAAAGATTACTGAGAGTCGTTCTATCTATCCACCCGATCGCTGGTTACAAATAGAAGGTCAAATCGATGTAGAAAGCGATAAAGGTAATCGCCAAATTGTTATTGTAGCTAGTAATATAACTGCGATCGCAGAGCCAAAAAATCCTTACGATTACTAGAATTTCAGATAACATAAAACCCAGATAAATTCCTGAAAGTACCGCTTTGCGGCATTTTCAGGAATTTATCTGGGTTTTAATCATTTCTCAGAATTGACCCACGTTTTCGGGGACTATTTAGCGATTAAATCTGCGATCGCCACAGCTTTTTGCTTTTTGATGGGTTATTTCTTAGGAAATGAGCATTCGACGGTAATTTCGAGATTACTCTCAGCTGTGCCTTTGGTGATGTAAGGGATACCTGCTTCGCCTGAGATTTTGATGCCAAACTTGAGGGTTACTTTGTCGATATTAGCGATATCGGTATTGCTAGCTGTTTTGAAAGCCTCAATAGTGCTGAGCGTGTAGTGGGTGAGTGTGGACTTAAGGCGATCGAAATTTTCTTTGATTTTTTCGACATTTGCGGGTGTATCGCCATAACTAACTAGCCCTTTTTCATTTGATGAAGTGGCAGGAACGTCAACGGTTTCGCTAGCTTCGATATAGATGATCGTGTTTTCGTCAATTTGGAGCGGAGTTAGGGTTGTCATGATGAATTTTATGTGATAGTTGCTATAGAATAGCAAACAGGTTCCTAAAATTTTTTAAGTTATGCAACGTCGGGCGATTGTAGTTGGAGTCAGTCATTACAGCAAAGGTTCTTTGGGGAGTTATGCCAGCTTTTCTAATAATGCCAATGCGATCGCAGATATCTTAGAGCCAACTTTTAAGGTAAAGCGTTTACCTGAAGCGGTGGATGGCGATCGCGTGCGGGTGGGGAAAGGTGGTGTTACTAGCGATCGATTACAGGATGAACTTTGTCAGCTATTTACCGCGACCGATCTGGATACGGTGTTGTTTTATTTTTCAGGACATGGCTTGCGGGGTAAGCAGCTTTTCCCAAAAACCTACTTAGCAGCAATGGATAGTGATGCGTTTGATAATGGCTATCGTAGGGCTTTTGAAATCGATGATTTAAAAAAGTTGCTAGTAAATTGCCCCGCTAGGGAGCAGATTGTTTGGTTGGACTGTTGTTATGGTGGGGATCTGGCTGATTTTAGTGAGGTGTGCGATCGCAAGGATGGCAAAATGCGGTTTATCATTACGGCTTCGCGATCGCAAGATCCTGCTTATCAAGAAATTGCGGGTGAAATGGGTGTGTTTACGAGAGCATTAGTAGATGCTTTAGCGCGGGCGGGTGAGACTGAGCGGCGGATTACTTGTGCGGCGATCGAGGATGCGGTGAGGGAGAAGTTGCAAAAGCTGCAATATCCGCAAATGCCCCAGTTTTATCGCACACCAAATAAAATGATTGAGTTTTGGGAGAGGAGAGTTATGTCGGAAGATAAACAAGGTGAGTTAGAGCAAGACTTGCCTAGAAACTCGGATGTAAGCATTGTTCAGAAAGCGATGGAAAATGTCAGGGCTGGCGGCAATATCAATGTACACATTATCCAGAATGCTAACCAGAGGAATAAAAATATGGGCAAAGAGTCGCCACAAGGTAACAATACTAGTACGGACTTGCGGGAAGTTATGCGACAACGTAAAATCGACATATTAAAGAGAGAGATTGAGATTGTGAAAAACCAATGGGAATCTGCCATTAGTGATGAACAACGGGAACAGCTATGGCTGAGATTGGAGCAAAAAATAGTACAACTAGAAGAAACGGAGCGGGGATAGATGAGTAATGTGACCGAACAAGCGATCAAGTCCTTGGGTTAGTTACTGGCGAACAAAATTATGAATTTTATCTATCGGTTACAGGGCAGTGAATTTGAATGGGATACCCACAAAGCCCAAAGCAACATAGATAAACATGGTGTTACCTTTGAGGAAGCCGCAGAGGTTTTTTTAGATCCTTTTTATCAAAGCGGTGATGCTACAGTTGGTGAGGAGTTACGTGAG
>CASBRC010000379.1 GCA_949128015.1 Synechococcales cyanobacterium PMM_0003 | reverse complement strand
GATACTTCACGACTTAGCGATCGCAAATGTCTTTCTAATCTTTCAAAACTATCCAATGAGTGAGCAGCATAGACCAATTTCCCACGTTGAATGTAAAACGACCAACGAATGCGATCGCGTACAACATAGACACATCCATCTCTACTTAACTCTAGACTTTTAAGTAGCTCCCTAGACTGTTTTTGCTCTTTACTTAAATCATCTATATGATTATCTAAATGAATATTAGGACGCATCATGGTTATTACAAATAGCAAGGTCGGTATTTAGACTGAATTCCCCACGTAGAGCAGACTCGAATTGTGCTGAGATGACTTGCTAATTCATAGATATTTTCAGTTTTCCTTAATAATAAAGAGGGGATTTATTTCTTAAATAACTTTAACAAAACATCGCTAATTCCCTTAGATATTGATTAAACCATAGTTGAGATCGCATTTAAAATAAAACCTTGTAGTTTTATATAGCAATCCTGAATCGTATATATAAGATTTGGCGTGTTGTGAGAATGCGTCACGAAGGAGTTTACGCTCACCACGCATTTAGGATTGCTATTAAAAGAAACCTTGAAATCCAAAAAGCTGTAGCGCACGCGCAGCGTGCGCTACAGCTTTTTGGGCTTTGAGTTTGATTATGCCCATCTACTTACAGCAGATTGCAAACAAACCAAACCCAGATTTTTTGTAAAAGCCCTGCGAAGCGGGGCTTTTACAAAAAATCTAGTGGTGGGTTTGTTTGGGATTTGCTGTAAGTACTTGTACACACGAAGGCTCTCTGCTTAAATAAGCCGTAGTAATATCAAAAAATTTATAAATCTTTATGAGCAGGGGCAACGGTAAGAATAGCAGCAGCATGAACACGATTTTGATCGTACTGGGATTAGCTGCCCTAGGTACGGGGATGGGTGCGGCGATCGCTTCACGACTAGTGAGCAATCGTCTATCCTCTGGGAACTCAGTTGGGGACTCAGTGGTTTATGAATCGACTTTAAATTCTGCTAATCCTACGGCGACTGTCACCAACGGTTCGCAATCTTTTTGTCAATACAATGCTCTGGACTCGATAACGGCTTCACTTTATCAGGTCAGATCGATCAATGCGATCGCAAACGATCCATTGCCAACGTTGTCAAGTTTAAGTGGCTCGATTAACGCTGATCTAATTGCTAGTTTTACTCCTGCCCCGTTCCCCCAAATTAGCGATCGCGCCCGAACCGCCAAAATCCCAATTATCATGTATCACGATATCACGGCTGTGAAAGATGTGGATTGGGATGTCACACCTGATGATCTAGAAAAGCACTTTGAAGCCCTTCAAGATGGTGGCTACAATCCAATCACCATCGATCAGATGGTTAACCATCTGCGTACAGGTACTCAGTTACCTGAAAAGCCTGTTTTACTTACTTTTGATGACAATTATGCTGGTCAGTACAAGTATGCATTTCCATTACTCAAAAAATATAATTATCCTGCGGTATGGTCTGTGCATACTCGCTTTGTCGGTACTGGTGGGCAAAAGCCCAAAGCTACATGGGATCAATTGCGAGAGATGCAAAAAAGTGGTCTGATCACAGTTGCTTCGCATACGGTCAATCATCTCAACATGACAAATCTAAGTGATGCTGAAATTGAGCGAGAGGTAACAGAATCAAAGAAAGTTCTTGAGAAAAAATTAGGAATTACCATCGATTACTTTACCTATCCTGAAGGTGACTTTACGGAACGAGCTAAAGATAAAGTCAAAGAAGCTGGTTACAAAGCGGCGCTCACAATGAGTCTCGATCCTCGTCAAGAGCGCTCAGCAAATGAGTCAGAAGATTTATTGTCGATCATGCGCTTTGGTCAATCGCGATTTAGTGAGGCAATCGAACAGGCTTCAAGTGGAACTTCCGCAAGTCAATTTTCACTATTGCCGACGGTTAGTAATGGCACAATTAATTTCACTACACCTGTCGAAAAGAAGAAAATAACCGTTGACGGGTTGCCGCTCACACTTGTATACGGTGGTCGCGCAGTCACAGCTCACGCCGATAAACGCGCTCAGGTTGCCGAAATCTTGGTAATGACTCCCAAGGCGATCGCAGCTGTTGATGGTGGCTTTTTCTCTCTTGAGCGTATTGATGGCAATACAATGATCGGCCCCGTAATGAGCCAATTTTCTAGTTATGCAGGAGTATTTAATACAGGCAACAAGGGTGAAAATCCGCTTCTCAATGGTCGTCCTCTTGTTTTGATTAGCCCAACGACAATTAAATTCATTCCTTTTAATGCGGCTAAGCATACCTCTATCGAAGCCGTTAGAGCCGAATTATCAGATGTAACCGATGCTTTTGTTGGAGCAGGTTGGCTAGTCCGTGATGGCAAACCTCAATCGGCGGAATCCTTTGGTAAGCTCTACGGGTTTGATGCTAGTCGCGATCGCGCTTTTTGGGGGATTGATCGTTCTGGCCGACCTGTGATCGGCGTAACCATGGAGATGATCGATTCCGTTGGTTTAGGTAAAATATTAGCAAAGGCTGGGTTGCAAGATGTGGTAATGCTCGACTCAGGAGCCAGCGCAGCACTTGCCTATCGCGGTAAGTCAGTGATGGCTTACGAGCCGCGCCCTGTTCCTCATATCGTCGCGCTTTTACCTCCCGATCCAGTTCCTGTCGAAAGTGCTGAAAAACCTAATTGTCCAGTCAGCTTCAAGCCCTAGAAATTGACGATCAGTGAACCCAAACCCAGATTTGTTATAAAAGCCCCGTTTCGCGGGGCTTTTATAACAAATCTGGGTTTGGGTCGTTCTCAATCTTCTGTAATGGAGCAATATAGAAACTGCTGATAATTGCGATCGCAAGCCACCAAAGTAACTGCACTTGAGGGCGATACCAAACCGTATCGACTAAGCCATGTACGAGCATGCCAGCGATCGCCGCGATCGCCGCGATCACCCATAGCCCATCAGGATTGCGATCGTTTCTCAATCGATTAAGCGCAATCCATGCTTGGTAAAAAATTGTAAAAATTAGCCACCCGTAGCAAATTAAGCCAATAAGCCCTGTTTCTACGGTTATTTCTAACGGCACTGAATAAGTTCCTAAAGCGCTATATCCTGATCGCTGATACGACGGATAGACTAGGTTAAAAGCTTTATTGCCAGGTCCAATTCCTAAAATCGGCTTGGCTTTAATCATTTCTAAGACCGCCAACCATACATTGACCCGAAAGGAATTGCTGCTATCTTCAGTTCCAAAAATACTGCCAACCCGTTTGCGAAGCGTCGGTACGAGAATTGTTCCTAAGGCGATCGCACCTGCGGTTCCCCCAAAAGTGACAGGCAAAGTCCAAATAGGCAAACGCTTGCCCCACCAATAAACCAATAGCAAGACTAGGATAAATCCTGTGGCGGCGATTCCCATCAATCCGCCGCGACTTTGAGTTTGGGTAATACAAAAAGCACCCATAATCGCTGCGATCGCACCTAAAGCTTTCATACCCCAATTGCGCCAATAAATCGCCGCGATCGCACCCATGGGCAGTACGGGCATCAGATACCCTGCAAATAAGTTGGGATTGCCAAGAAAGCTATAGACTCGCGTAACTCCAGCCGTCTCAGATGTCGGATCAGTCCATGTCGCTAGTTCGGGTGCGCCGAGATACCATTGCTGCAAGCCATAGGCACTGGCGACTAAGGCTGTGACTAAATAAGCGGCAATCAAAATCGATCGCCATCCCAAGCGCATCATCCGACTGATCGATACAAATGTCAGCATGTAGATCGTCAGCTTGAGCATGCCATCGATCGCCGCCATCCGTACAGGTGAAATTAATGTAGCAATCATGGCGATCGCCCAGTAGATAATTAGTGGCAAATGAATCGGTGTCCAGATTGGTACAGTCTGATCCTCTGCGTCGCGCCGATCGCTTAGCCACAACATTAACCATGCGATCGCAACCGCCGCACCAATTACTCCAGTTTGAGCATTTTCGAGAAACGGCAAAGTTGCGATTAGTAAAACTAACAAACATCCTAAGAATTTTGTACTTAACAAGCGGCTACCTTCGCGCCATGCTTGTAATGGGCTAATTAATCGCAAAAATTTACTGTGGACATGGAGAAATGGTAGTTTAAGCTTGGAATTCATACAGCAAGTAAAGTTTCAACAGGATTTGAGATTAGAAGGGTGAGCGATGCTCACCCTTCTAATCTCTGGGTTCTATTGCTATATCTTAGAAGAAAAGCACAATCAGTAATTATTTTTTAAAGCAATGACGGATAAACTTGATTCCGCAGAAGCCTACAATGATCGAGGCATGGAACGCGCCAAAAGTGGAGATTTTGCGGGTGCGATCGCAGATTATACTTTTGCGATCGCGCTTGATCCTAACTATGCTGAGGCATATTACAATCGCGCCTACGATCGCTCTGAAATTAAAGATTATGCTGGTGCGATCGAGGATTATAACAAGGTCATTGAACTAGCGCCCGATGCTGCACCTGCCTATTTTAATCGGGGATTAGCAAAAGCAAAACTTGGCGATGCAGAAGGGGCAAATATTGACTGTGAATATGCTAAAAGTTTAGATAATCAAATTTAAAGCCCAAAAAGCTGTGGCGCACGCGGAGCGTGCGCCACAGCTTTTTGGGCTTGGGTTAAATATCGTAAATTTGAGGCGAGGTTTTAGGCTACACTTTGGCTATACAGTTTTACCGACAATTATGCTTGTGAGCTAGAAATTTTGACTACACAGGATCAAATCGTCATTAAACCAGTTCGTAAAATCCGTGGAAAGTACAAAATCGAGGATTTGGTTGCCAAACTACCTCACAACTATCAGACTGAAGAGTTGGATTGGGGAATACCTGTAGGTCTGGAAGTATATAAGCATAATTAAACCCAAAGAGCTATGGCTCTTTGGGTTTAATTATGCTTACATACTTAGTTATTAGTTTTTGGTTGATATAATAGGTAGACCTTATATTTCTTGGAGTGATCTGTAGCCATGTACAATGCTTTGGACATAGCTAAATACTTTATAAAGCTTGCCTCTCCTGAAGAAGAGGACTTCATTACCAACTTGAAGCTTCAGAAGTTGCTTTACTATGCTCAGGGATTCTATCTAGCTCTACATAAAAAGCCTCTATTTAGTGAACAAGTTAGGGCTTGGCAATACGGTCCCGTAGTAACAGAAGTTTACTATAACTATAAAGAACACAGCGTAAATACTATCCCACAGCCTGATGATTTCGATATAGAGCAGTACGACCAAGAAACGCGAGAACTGTTGGATGAAGTTTATGAAGTTTATGGACAATACACCGCTCCAACGCTAATGCGCTTTACTCACAAAGAGCTACCTTGGAAAACCACTCTTATTAATGAAGAGATATCCCATCCATTGATGAAAGAGTATTTTGAGACTCAATTGGTTAAATAGCCATGGCAAAGTCAAAAATAAAGAGTAAAGAACCTAGCAATGGGCAACGCATTGTCCAGCCTCACTATGTACAAAACGTCCCAAATCCTGATTTAGAACCTCCTGTCTTTTGTCTTCGTCATCTTGATAGAACTCATGGTTTAAACAGTTGCGATAAAGATGAAAAAGCTGCCTTAGCCTCTACATTGCATAAATTGAGTCAATTAACTTGGAGTCAACTTCGTCTAGCACCTCGCCATGGAGTTGGGTATGAAATAATTGACCGTAGTAGCTTTCGTGTTGTTATTCCCCAACACATCACTGAAGATGTCAATCTTATTGCATTCCGCTTTATTGGAAAAGCCCCAATGGTTGGCTATAAGGATGAAGCCATTTTTCGCATCGTATGGCTAGATAGATCATTTGAAGTTTATAATCACTGAAATATCGATTGCCGACTAATTGCTAAAGCCCCCCACTAAAAACCCTATGACCCGTGACCTGCGATCGTTTCTCAAGCTGCTCGAAGAGCGTAAACAACTCCATCGGGTCAAAGCCCTCGTTGATCCTGAATTAGAAATTGCTGAAATTAGTAATCGCCTATTGCAATCGGCTGGGCCAGCACTGCTATTTGAGAATGTGAAGGGATACAACACACCTGTTGCCGTAAATTTATTAGGTACAGTAGAGCGCGTCTGCTGGGCGATGGGCATGAAGGAGCAATCAGAATTAGAAGTCCTTGGCACGAAATTAGGGAAGCTCCAAAGTCCAAAACCACCTAAGAAAATCTCACAGGCGATTGAATTTGGTAAGATTCTTTTTGATGTA
Source organism: Synechococcales cyanobacterium PMM_0003 (assembly GCA_949128015.1). Classification (GTDB taxonomy): domain Bacteria; phylum Cyanobacteriota; class Cyanobacteriia; order Pseudanabaenales; family Pseudanabaenaceae; genus Pseudanabaena. Next base: position 1,239 of record CASBRC010000379.1, on the reverse strand, counting down.
GTTAAGTCCCGCCCGCAAAAGGTTCTCTTTGGAAATGCCCCTTGTCAAGAAGTAGTTTTACAAGGCGATGATGTCGATTTCGATCAAATTCCCATCCTTAAGCCTTATCCGAAAGATGGTGGTCGAGCGGTAACTCTTGCCCTAGTGATCACTAAAGATGTGGAGAATGGCATCCCTAATGTGGGTGTATATCGTCTGCAACAACAGTCAAAAAACACGATGACCGTGCAATGGCTGTCCGTGCGCGGCGGTGCAAGACATCTACGCAAGGCGACCGAAGCAGGCAAGAAACTAGAAATTGCGATCGCAATCGGTGTCGATCCAGTACTAATCATGGCGGCGGCAACTCCAATTCCTATTGATCTATCAGAATGGATTTTTGCGGGTCTCTATGGCAATGAGGGTGTGCAACTTACTAAATGTAAAACTCTTGATTTGGAAGTTCCCGCCTGTGCAGAATATGTTTTAGAAGGAACGATCACTCCCCATGAAGTGGGAACTGATGGGCCATTTGGTGATCATATGGGCTATTACGGCGGCATTAATGACCAAGCGCCTTTGATTAGATTTCATTGCATGACCCATCGCAAAGATCCGATTTATCTGACGACGTTTAGTGGCTTACCTCCTAAAGAGGAAGCGATGATGGCGATCGCACTTAATCGCATCTATACGCCGATATTGCGTCAACAGGTTTCGGAGATTACCGATTTCTTTTTGCCGATGGAAGCGCTATCTTACAAAGCCGCGATCATTTCGATCAAAAAGTCTTATCCTGGGCAAGCAAGACGGGCTGCATTAGCATTTTGGAGCGCATTGCCACAGTTTACCTATACCAAATTTGTGATTGTGGTTGACCACACGATCAATATTCGCGATCCGCGCATGGTGGTTTGGGCGCTCAGTTCCAAAGTTGACCCTACTCGTGACGTGTTTATCTTGCCTGACAATCCCTTTGACTCCCTTGATTTTGCTTGTGAGAAGGAAGGCTTGGGCGGACGGATGGGCATTGATGCGACCAGCAAAATCTATCCTGAGACCGATCGCGATTGGGGAGATCCTTTAGAGAGCGATCCTGATGTGGCGGATATGGTGACGCGCCGTTGGGCTGAATATGGCTTGGCAGATTTGAAACTTGATGGAGCTGATCCTAATTTATTTGGCTACGACATTCACTAAGTGTATTGAGAGATGCGGCGCGAAGCGCCGCATCTCTCAGTTAAGTTTGATTGCAATTGT
>CASBRC010000378.1 GCA_949128015.1 Synechococcales cyanobacterium PMM_0003 | reverse complement strand
TACGACTGCACCAGAAATCATGTTGTTGCCGAATAGCAAGCTACCTGCGACTGGTTCACGGATACCGTCAATATCGACAGGAGGTGCTGCGATGAAGGCAATGATGAAGCAAGTTGTTGCGGCTAGAAGGCATGGGATCATGATTACGCCGAACCAGCCTACATAGAGGCGGTTGTCGGTGCTGGTGATCCAGTTACAAAACTGATCCCAGATAGATGCGCTTTCGCGTCTCCGTACTGCTGTTGTCATAATTGCAAATAATCCTTTTGGGAATGTATGAGATATGAAAATATATAATTAAGCTTTCGCTTATCTACTACATTAGATTAATTGTTGAGTAATGTAAATACTTGAAATCTTAAATCTATCTATAGATCAATGCGATCGCTGACAAGCCCCAATCGTTTAGAAATGACCGATCATCTTCACTTCGGTTTCCAGTACTACACCGTTGCGATCGCAAATCACCGATTTAATGTGTTCTATGAGACTAAAAATATCACTGGCTTTTGCATTTCCCAGATTGACTATGAAGTTGGCATGTAGTTCTGAGACTTGGGCAGTGCCAATTTGATAACCCTTTAGCCCCGCATCTTCGATTAGGCGAGCTGCAAATTGGGGTAAAGGATTGCGAAAAACGCTGCGGAAGTTTGGGAGGTGGTAGGGCTGAGTAGTATGTCTTACCTTGAGTTTTGCCTCAGTATCCGATGCGATCGCAGTTGAATCGCCGCTAGTCTGAAATTTGAAAGTTGCACCTGTGACCAGTAGTGATGATCCTTGTAGAGCCGAGGTGCGATAGCTGAAATCTAAATCTTGAGGATGGATTAGTTTGGTTTCACCAGTTAAGGTTACGGTCTCCACTGACACCACACAATCCGCAGCACAGCCACCCTGCGCTCCTGCATTCATGACTACTAAACCGCCTACAGTACCAGGAATGCCAACTGCCCATTCAAATCCAGACCATCCATGACTAGCAGCTTGCATGGCTAAACGTGCGACAGGTTCACCTGCGGCGGCGGTAACTTGTCCAGATTTTTCGTCAAAATCAATGCCCCGTAAATGGCGGGTGCAGACAACTAAACCTTCCAAGCCTCGATCGCTAATTAAAAGATTGCTCCCCGCGCCAATAATCGTGATCGGCAAATTGCGATCGCATGCCCAGGCAAGACTTTCGGCTAGTTCTGTAGACGAGCGCGGTGAAATAAAGTATTCAGCCGCACCACCGACACGCATCGAAGTTAGCCCTGCTAGAGATACGTTCGAGCGAATTGGGATTTGGGTTTGGAGATCGAGTGACATTGGCTTGAGAGTAAAGCTTGCTAGCCAAACATCAAACCCAAAAAGCAGTGGCGCACGCGCAGCGTGCGCCACTGCTTTTTGGGTTTGATGTTTAGTTGTTTAATTCTTGCATGGTTGGCGCGATCGCTTGATTGAGATTACCAGCACCAAGAAATACGGCAAGATCGCCAGACCGCAAGTTTTTCACCAAAAATGTTTGGACATCTTTGAGCGTTGGCAAATAATGCACTTGACCTTGAATATGTACAGATGCGATCGCATCTGCAACTTGTGCGCCCGTAACTTTGCCATCGTTTAGTTCACTAGCCGCATAGATGTCGGTGACAATTACCATGTCCGCATCGGTAAATGACTGGCTAAATTCTGATAAGAATCTATGGGTGCGACTATAGCGATGGGGCTGAAATATGGCAACTACGCGACCAGTAGTATTTTGTTGTCTTGCTGAAGCAAGCGTCGCAATAATTTCGCTAGGGTGATGGGCATAGTCATCAACAAAAGTAATCCCATTCTGTACGCCTTTAATCTCAAAGCGACGACTAGCACCGACAAAATCAGGTAAAGCATCGGCGATCGCTTGCCACTCAACGCCAACATAACGCGCCACTGCGATCGCAGCTAGAACATTGCTGAGGTTATGTTTACCAAGCAGCCCCACCGAAATCCGACCTAAAGTTTTGCCACGTTCGATGACCAAGGCTTGCGTATCTGATGGGTTGTACTGAACGTCAGTCACCGTATAGTCTGCTGTCGGATCGCTCAGACTATAGGTTATATCCGATTGAATATTTGCCTTCACCGTTGGACAATCAATACAGCCAATGACCACTTCACAACGTTTGGCAAAAGTCTGAAAGATGTCAATTACCTGTTCAAGGCTGTGGTAGTGATCAGGATGATCTAGCTCAATATTCGTAATAATGCCGATATGCGATAAGAACTTAACCAAAGTGCCATCGGATTCATCAGCTTCAGCAACCAGATATTTGCCATTACCCAGACGGGCATTTCCTTGCCAAGCGCTGACTTCGCCGCCGATGATAATACTAGGGTCGAGTCCAGCCTTGAGCAATAAAAAACCAACTAAGCTGCTAGTTGTAGTTTTGCCATGCGTACCTGCAACTGCGATCGCCTGAAATTGTTCGATCAAAGCAGCTAATAAATCGGAACGATGCAAAATCGGTAAGCCGTTAGCTAAGGCAACCTGAAGTTCAGGATTTTGTTGATTGATAGCAGTGGAACAGACAACTTGAGGTGCATTTGTCAGCTCGATGTTATCTGCATGATGTCCTTGGAAAATTTTTACACCAAGATCCTGTAGTTTTTGAGTGATGCGATTGCTACTAAGATCTGAGCCTGATACCGTAAATCCTTGCTTTGCTAAAATATAGGCGATCGCCGACATACCGATCCCGCCAATACCCACAAAATGAAAAGGTCTACCGCTGAAATCAACTGGATTCAGCATTTATACTTCTTACCTACCAAATAACGAGCCTAATAATAACAGATCAAAAGGTGACGCGAAGCAGCACCTTTTGATTTAAACCATCAAAGCTTCTAAACCTTCAGGGTTGAGAATACACAACACATCGCGATCGGGAATACGCTGAATCAAATTTTTGCGCTCTAGTTTGCCTAGTACACGAGTGACCGTCTCTCTCGCTAAACCACTAAGACTACTAAGTTCGCGATGAGGCAAATTGGGGATTTCTAAACCACCACTGACTTTTGTCCCCTGTCCTTCGGCGAGAAATAGCAGGACATCAGCAACGCGAGACGTGCTGTCAGCCTCTCGTAAGCGTAAACGTCGATTAACTTGACGTAAGCGCTTTGCCATGAGCCTTGCTAAATGTATACCTGCGATTGCCTCTGTTTCAATCAGATGTACGAAATCTGAAGCTGGCAGACTACCGATGGTTGTGGGCGTGAGCGTAATCACGTCAGTCGATCTTGGCACTTGATCGAGTGAAGCCATCTCGCCAAACATTTCGCCAAAACCGAGAATATTCAGGGTAATTTCTTTGCCATCAAGGTTATAGGTGCGGATTTTGGCCCAGCCTTCCAAGATGAAATAAACTGAGTTGCCCCAGTCATTTTCTAGCAAAATTACTTGATCGGCTGGATGACTGCGCGTGACCATATGGGAGGTTGCCCTAATCACGGCTTCATTAGGTAACCCCACAAAAAATGGGGCAGACATAATTTTTTGTTGAAGATCAGTTCCATCCCGCATAGTGTTTGCTCGAAGCTCTTAAAGATTTGCTGTAAGTAATTACTCTATCCGAGTTTGCGGCGATAGGTACTGGCTATAGGCACAATGACTTAGTTGTTTTAGCTCTGCTGTTACGTGGAGGCTCCTAAAAACCTCACCCCTAGCCCCTCTCCTTGCAAAGGAGAGGGGAACAAGAAAAATTCTGGCTCCCCTTCTCCTTGCAAGGAGAAGGGGTTGGGGGATGTGGTGCATTTTCTTTCCACGTAACATCAGTTAGTTCATTTATGTGTTGCAAAGTAATTTGTGTAGCCTTGATGCTAGGGATTTAATCAGTCCGTTTGGTTGAGATTCTTCCGTAGGAGCGATCGAAGCTTCAATGTCGGCGACAACTTCTGGAGATAAGTCCAGTATTCTGACTAGTCTTTGATAAGCTGCGGCTTCATCAAGGTTGATCATTGGTTCGTCAGGATTGCGACGACTAGCTTGGATAACTTGGTAGCCGAGCCTGAGAGTCATTTTTCGATCTTCAACACTTTTGATATTAGGTATAACTTCTTCTAAAGGAATATTTTGCCCTAAGTAATCTTTAAGACGAGCTTTTAGAGCGCTACGCTCTGTGTCAGTGTTGGCAAATAACATTGCAAACTCATCAAGCATCATCCGAATTTCATCAGGCTCAAGTTTGCCATCAGCCCAAGCCATTGCGGCTACTGCCCGAAGCATGTCCATCTGACGTGGACTAATCGGAGGGGGGAGTTCTTGAAGTGCCATAGATTTACCCGATAGCCAAGTTTGTTTGTCAAATATGCACAAATCATAGGCTAGATTTCACGATAAAGATGTCTTGCTTTATTAATATTTATACCTGCTTAAAACCCAAAAAGCGAATAGGGCACTTCGCGCCCTATTCGCTTTTTGGGTTTTAAGATGAAAGCTTTTGCTTGATTAAATCGACATTTACGGCACTCAAATCGATTTGAATTTCTAAGCGCTGTTTCTCGTCGCGAAATAGGAGTACTGCATCGCCATTAGGTTGAATAATGCTACCAAACTGTGGATCGGTAACTTGAATCTTTTGGTAGACGATTTTGGGCAGGGTAATGCGGATTTGGTAGCTTCTGCCTGACGATGGCATTACATCTAATTTTTGGTTAAAAAGATCGAGTCTGAGGTAACCAACTGAGATATTACGCTCTTCGGGACTATTGGGTTTAAACCAATAAAGTGTGATACCGCGCAGGGTTGGATTTTGAATTGAGAAGGTTTCGTCAAGTGTTTGTTTGCTCCAGTCGATTGCATCTCGACCAGTGCTTTCATCGACGGGGCGTTGTTGCCAGATAATTTCTTGCCCCGCAAGAGATGCCCACCATTGGGCGATACGAGCAAGATTGGCTTCAGCATCAGGATCGGTGCTGCCAAGTGTCCAAGTAATGGTTGAGTCCATTATTTTTTAAGTGTGCTTATTTGACATTTGCAGAGAGAATAAGAGCATAGCAGATACATTTGTGGAGATATAAAAGAAATGTTTGGAATTGGCTGGCCAGAGGTAATTGTAATTTCGCTTGTGGGTGTGGCTATTTTTGGGGCAAAGCGAATCCCCGAAATCGGTCGCAGTGTGGGGCAAGCCTTGCGTGGTTTTCAAGATGAAGTCAAGAGCAATGGTGTATCTGAGTCATCAGACTCTCAAGACAAGTAAGGAGATTTCTAGCAAAGAATTTACCCCATCCTAACCCTCCCCTTGCAAAGGGGAGGGAACAACATTTCTGGTCTTTCCCCTTTGCAAGGGGGAATTAAAGGGGGTACGTCCGACTTACGTGTTTTACAGGGTATTTTCT
>CASBRC010000377.1 GCA_949128015.1 Synechococcales cyanobacterium PMM_0003 | reverse complement strand
GTTCAGGTAATACCACCCTTTCCAAATCGTTATATAGCAAACGCCCGATTTTAGTTGGCGTAGACTCGTCGCCAGAGGCGATCGCCGCTACGATTTGGCTGGAGAGATTTTGATTTTTGACTTGACTCGTGGCTAGTAAATCTTGCGATCGGAAAGTTTGATATGCCCACACTGTCGAGATCGCAATCTGACGAGGCTTACAAATTACTAAGACTAGATCCGTGAGATCGGGTAAAGGCGAAAGAATCTCACCCCGACCCGTCGCTAGGGCCGTGCCACCAGATACACAAAAGGGAATATCAGAGCCTAGCTGCGCCGCAAAATCACAAAGCTGTGACTGCGTGAGTCCCAAATCCCATAAGCGATCAATCCCGACTAAAACGGCGGCAGCATTTGCCGAACCACCAGCTAAACCAGCCCCCATCGGAATTTGTTTATCGATCGCAATTTCCATTCCCCCAACATCTGGAAAAGTGCTTTGAAGCAAAGCGGCGGCTTTGTAAGCAAGGTTAGTGCGATCGCAAGGTACTTCAGGATTAGTACATTGCACTTGGATTTCGTCTGTACCAAGTTTACGAATATCGACGCGATCGCAAAGGTCAATGCTCTGCAAGATCATCACCAAATCGTGATATCCATCAGCACGATTCCCCGTAATCTCTAGATAGAGATTGATCTTTGCCGCCGCTTTGAGAGAAATACGCGAGTTCATTGAGAAAAAGTTCGCTTGTGTATATGTTGTAAATCTTTTTGCTCGGTATCAGAGCCGCCACGCCGCAGCGATCGCATTTGATTCTCGACCATGAGCTTAGCATCTGCGCGTGAAACAGGCTCAAACTGAACACCGTCAGGACTAGTAGTAATTAGAAAAAACAACCTTTGGGCGTAGAGAGTAGTAAATAAGCTACGAAATTCATCTACCCTACATAAGCGAGATAGCAGACCAAAAGTAGGATGATTTAGATAGTGTTCGGACATTTGGCAGGCTAGAAAATTTAGTGAATTTGACAGACTAAGAGAGGTAAATTATTTCTGTATCGTTAATAACATGAGTTTAACGAAACTATCGGGATCAGGGATTTATAAAGAAGCTTAAAACCCCTTAGAAATTAGACAATACAACCTATCCAATAATATTACGCTTACTATTTTGATATGTTTAGTGCGATTAATCAGGAAATGTTATCAAACCTTAACGTCTTTTTACCTAGTCTTCGAGTAAATAATAGGTTAGTTATGAGTCATTTTTTTAATTTTCGGATTCTTGTAAGATTTGTTTTAGTTATTGCTGCGATCGCAACTCTATTAACTGCTCCCCATCAGGCGATCGCCGCCGAACGTCGCCCCGTTATTCCCGCCAATGGTCAGCCAATTTTGGGTGGAAATATGCATGGTACGGACTGGATCAAAGCGTCTAATGAATCCAAGCAAGCCTATTGCCAAGAAGCCTTTGCCGCCTTTCGTGGGTCTGCGGCTCAGAGTTATATCATCAGTCACAATATCCAAAGTTTGAGTCCAGCAGGGCTATGCGATCGCATGGATCAGTTCTACAGCCTCGAAGAATATGCCGACGATCGACTAGGATCTGCGGCTGCGATCGCCCCAATTTTATTTGCTGATACGCCTCTTGGCACCAAATATTAAAACTTAGGCTAAAAAACTAGGGCGTATGCTGTACTTGTGTTACAGCCTCTTAATCCTAGGTTTTCGGGAACAAGGGGCTTAAGCCTCTTGTCTGTATTACTATCTGTGTACTATGTGTATTGCATGACAGTTAAAGCGATCTTAATCCGTATAATTACTCATTAGATATATTTATGGCACACAAAAATACATATGACATAAGATAGAATCTGTGTCATAAAATATTTTTGTGGTGTGATCGCAGCGTTTTAAAAGCGTTTTAAAGGAAGTATGAGCAAACAAACTGAAGCCCCATCAAAAGAGATTTCTAAATTGAACGTAACCGCTAAAAAGTTATATTCCGAAGAAGTACATGCTGAACTTGCGGAATTACAGTCAGATATCGATGTTCTTTTACAGCAATTGCAAAGTTTGAGCAGTCAACGCATGACGTTAGTAGGGAGTGCTCATTAGTGGTTGCCATACAAAACTCCTCACACACTCTTACCCGTGAGACGACCCTTCGCGACATTATTAAAACTGTTCCTTCTGAATACTTTGAGAAAAACACTCTCAGAGCTTGGTTGAGTGTTTTATTTTCAGTAATAGCCGCCGCACTTGGTTATGCCAGCATTGCTTTTTCGCCTTGGTACTTGTTACCCTTTGCTTGGATTTTTACAGGTACAGCCCTGACAGGTTTTTTTGTAATCGGTCATGACTGCGGACATCGTTCTTTTTTTAAGAAAATTTGGCTTAACGATCTCGTTGGACATATTGCTTTTTTACCATTGATTTTTCCTTTTCACGGTTGGCGCTTTAAGCACGATCATCACCATCTCCATACAAACAAGATGGGTGAGGACAATGCTTGGTATCCATTCACAGTTGAAGAATATGAAGAAGGTAAAGGTTTAATTTCTAACGTTTATCGTTTGATTCGTACTCGTTTCTGGTGGACTGGCTCGATCATTCACTGGGCAAACTTGCACTTTAACGCGAGTCTCTATCCTGAGCGTCAGCAGTCACAAGTGAAGTATTCCTACCGCCTAGTGATTGCTTTTGCTGCGATCGCATTTCCAGCATTGATCTACACCACAGGCTTCTTTGGCTTTATCAGCTTTTTTGTAATGCCTTGGTTGGTCTATCACTTCTGGATGAGTACCTTCACGATCGTTCACCACACAATGCCTGATATCCAATTCAAAGACAAGGATAAATGGCACGCGGCAACCGATCAGTTAACTGGAACCGTACATTGCGACTATCCTGCTTGGGTAGAATGGCTATGTCACGATATTAATGTCCATGTACCTCATCATGTTTCGACTGGTATTCCTTCCTATAACTTGCGTCTAGCGCACAAGTCTCTTGATGAAAATTGGGGACAATACATGTACAAGACTAAGTTTTCTTGGGAATTGATGAAGGCTATTGGCGATCGCTGTCATATCTATGATGCAGAGAAATGCTACAAATCTTTTGCAGATGTTGATGCAAACACATTGTAATAGATACAAAAAAAAAGGAGACTGTGCTATGCACAGTCTCCTTTTTTTTTGTTACAACAGAAGTAAATTTTTAAAAAGGGTTGCTTTGCAACCCTTTTTAAAAATTTACTGGTTCGAGTTTGAACGCAAAGCGTTGTAAATGTGCAGCTATTGCAATGTGTATAAACGCGATTGTGATAGACGTACTAGCCAAGGATCAAGAAATTTTTCGTTGGCTTGCTTTTCTTGAGGATCTTCAGTCTCAAAAGGATGAGGGGCTAAACCACGCAGAGCAGATGTAGTCACACAAAACATTGACTTCTGGAAAGACAAACAAATCTTGACTAATAAATCCTCTTCCCCGCGAGCGCCTTTTTGATAAATCTCATGTAAATAATCAGGAATGTAATGCCGCATATCTTGCATTAATAAAGTCGGTGGAATCCCTGCACCGCCTACGGGTAGAGGATCAGCATAAAGGATGCCATAGTTGAATTGCGAAATTTCCGTAGAAATTTGATGCGCCTGTGCATTGTACGAAACTGTGCCACGAAACGGGAAGGAGCGAAAAAATACAGTCTCCACATAGGGAACAGCCGTATCCATTAAAAAGGACAAGTTTGCTGAGGCAGGGACGATCTCATAGTCTGTACCATTAATCGGAACTTTGTAAATGTAAGGCACACTGGCGTTAGTAACTAGTCCATCTTGAATATGCTGCACGACATCGGGGATGCTCTTGATCTCACCCCGATCATAGCGATCGCTTAATTCTAAAAACATCGGTGACATGAACGACCAAAAATATCCCAGAGCGCTGTAGTAGGTCATTAATCGCACCTGCTCTAACAGAAAATCTGGGAATAGTCGATGCATCATCGCCATCAATGGATTGCGCTTAACCTTGGCTGCGATCGCAAATTTGGCACGTTGTTCAAATTCTGCTGAGTCCAAATAAGCATCTAGTCCACCACCGCCATGCCAAAACATTGATCTCATGCAATATTCGGCAAATTCAAAATTAATGCGATCGTGCCACCAATGACGACCGAGCTTATTTAGGGATAATTTCCCGTTAAAGAACTTAAAGAATGGAAAAAATTCTAGAAACTGATGTTCAGAGATATAGGTAAGATTTCGATGATATTCTCCCAGCACCACACCATAGCTTTTGAGGAT
>CASBRC010000376.1 GCA_949128015.1 Synechococcales cyanobacterium PMM_0003 | reverse complement strand
ACGCACCGCGTGCGCCACAGCTTTTTAGGTTTTAAGTTTTCGTAAGTGCATTTTTAAAGCCTAAAACTAGCAAAATATTAGTCATCGTCAAAAAGGACTCAGCGCTACCATGCAACCAATCAACATTAGCTAAAACGTCATGGTATTTTGTCTGAGCATAAAGCCCTGCGGGAATCGTAATTGCCACAAATACTAATGTGCCATAAAATCCCCACAGCCCTAGCTTAGGAAATTGCTGTGATTTGGTCGCGAACCATAGAAACGCGAGGTAAGGAAATAGCGATAATCCAAATAAAGCTTCATAGGGCATAATTTTAATTTCATCTTATTTTTGCGAAGGTGCTTTGCACCGCAACAAAAACTAAACTTGTGGTTTTGTACGGGCGATTTTCCAGATCAAGTAAGCTGCGATCGCAAGAGTGCTATTGCCAATCAAAGTTAAAGCAGCTTGCACTGTTACTAACCATTCCAACGAATCAGCATTATCAAAAAAGTGCCAAGTCACCGCGCACATCGCACTAACTAACGCAGGAAACATCGCCCATGCTAAACCACGCCAACCGCGATCGGGATTTTGTTTGTCGTATTGCCAAATGAGCCAAATTGCTAAAGCCCACTCGATGACGCTAGAGATATGGATTACCCATGTGGGCAAAGATAAAGAATGCATTATTAAAATTTCTCTTGTAAACAGATTGTAACAAAACTTGCGATCGCAGTATCAGCAGGAAGAAGCGTAGTTTATATACTAATTTGATCCTGTTCCCAGATTACGGATTTTTTAACTACTCCAAGTTCGGCAAATGTCTTGGCGGCTTTAAGTGTCTTACAGCGCTTTGCGCTCAAACCCAAACCAAAAGATTTTTTGAAAGTGTTGCTTTGCAACACTTTCAAAAAATCTTTTGTGGTTCATTTGAGCGGTTTAGCAGGATTATGACGCTTGCGCCATAGCTTTTTGGGTCTAGGTTTTAATTATGCGGTAAACTTATAGAGGGCTTCATCAAGTGGTAAATTGCAAGCGTGAACTTTCAATCCAAAGCACAACAAGACTGTTATCAAAAAGTAGCTGCTTGGCTGCCCGAAATTTGCGATCGCGTATCCAATCCTGTTACTCATAATCCGATTTTTAGCTTACAGTTTGGTTCTGCAACTGTGTTAGTGGAGATTAGAGCGTTCCACGAATCAGAATCCAGCATTTATATTTGGGCATACGTTGCTACTGATGTAAAAGTGAGCGATGATTTGATGCTGTATTTACTCAAACAAAATAATGATTTCCGCTTTGGTGGCTTTAGTATGGCGGATGAGGGAGATATTAAATTTCATGTGACTCTGCTCGGTACTTCTTGTCAACAAAATGAATTTAAACTTGCTCTGACTGAAGTGCTAGAGAGTGCCGATCGCTATGACGATCTGATCGTGCAGCGATGGGGTGGTCGCAGAGCTGCTGATGCTTTGTTTGAGATTTAACAACCAATGCTTTTACCTTTATCTCAATCCCAACGCGATCGCCATCCTAGTCATCTTGCTGAAGTTGTCGCTACTTCCACAACTGAGTTTCTGGCGCAATGTCTAGAGCCTAATAATTTAGATTTTCCCTTAATGCCAGCATTTGGTAGTTGGGTGAAGTCGCAACAGGATGAAAATAGCGATATTATCTCCTATGGTGTGGTCTATCATGCGACTACAGCCCCAATTGATTCTGTGCATCGAGCGGTGGCGCTAGGACTAAGCCTTCAGGAATTGCGAGAACAGCAGCCGCAAATTTTTGCAATGCTCCGTTCTGAAATTAAAGTTATCTTGCTAGGATTTAGCTCAGTAGGCAATATCTATCAACATTTACCAGCACAACCGCCGCAAATCCATCAAGCCGTATATGCCTGTAAAGAATCAGAAATTGAGAACTTTACGGAAGAGTTAAACTTTTTAAGAACTTTAGTACAGATGACCAATGCACCTGTCGATGAGCTAATTGCGGCAGTGTTACGCAATGTCTATCAAGTGAGAAAATGCGATCGCAATTGGCTAGTCCAAGCTGGACGCAAGTTGAGTATTTTGCTAAAAGATGACTACGATCGCTTAGGCGCAATCTTAGGACAAGTGCATCCTTAAGCTTTACCAAACCCATATTTACTATAAAAGCCACGCGAAGCGTGGCTTTTATAGTAAATATGGGTTTGGTTTAATTGTAAAAGACGAGAGGAAACATCTCTCGTCTTTAAGAATGAAAAATTTCTTGGTAGAAATTTTTTAGCTTGCCTTGAGATCAAGTTCGCGATCGCCTGCTTCTTTCTTCTCTTCCACAACTTTTAGTGCTGGCATATCAGGAGGATTAGCCAGATAATCGGCAAGTTGTGATTCTATTTGTTCACGCACAATGGAGCGATATTCAAGGAAATGCTCGCCTTGAGCGCAGACTGATAGATAGCTCGTAACTACATTCGGATAACGCTTCATCAGATCAAAGAGATTAATCCAAAACTGGAAACGGGTCTTACGAACAACACCCTGTCGCCAAGCCAAAATCAACAATGCTTTGATGGCAACTAAATCTGTCTTTTTCTTCTCGCCAGTTGGTTCACGCTTGATCCGCTTGTACTGAGACTCGCCCAAAATCAAGAAGTGGCGATAGGTGCGATTGAGGAAAACTAAGGGATCGTAGAGAGTCCAGAATGCATGAACATACTCATTCGCAATATCCTCTAAAGGACGAGTGGGCATGAAGTTCATCAAAGTGGTTTGATGTCCATTACTGTTTTGCTTGATCATGCGACCTTCTTTATTCAAGCGATGCCAAAGCCCTGTATCAGGTAAAGCTTGCAACATACTAAAGAGAGCCGTGGGAACGGCGGTTAGTTCGACAAACTGGACAATGCGATCGCCTGCGCCTTTCTTCTCACCATCAAAGCCGATGATAAACCCAGCCATGACCCGAATCCCTGCTTTAGCGATATTAATCACAGATTCTGAAAGTGGATCGCGATTATTTTGGAACTTCTTAGTGAGGGCTAAACTCTCAGTGTCAGGAGTTTCGATGCCAAGAAAAACAGAGCCGAAATTACATTCCACCATCATCTGCATCATTTCCGCATCTTGCGCCAAATCGACAGAAGCTTCTGTTGCGAATGAGAATGGATAATTGCGCTCTTTCATCCAAGATTTTAACTCTTGAAGCATAACCTTAACATTCCGCTTGTTGCCGATGAAGTTGTCATCAACCATGAAAATACTACGTCTCCAACCGAGATCGTAAAGACATTGCAACTCCGCCATAATTTGAGCAGGTGTCTTAGTGCGAGGCTTGCGTCCATACAAAACGATGATGTCGCAAAACTCACATTGGAAAGGGCAACCACGAGAAAACTGTACCGACATTTCGGCATAGCGGTTCATTTCTAATAAATCAAAACGGGGAATTGGGGTTTCGGTGACCGCAGGACGTTCACCATTGGCTCTTAAAATTCCTTTGCGATCGCCTCTTGCGATCGCTTCGACAAACATCGGCAAAGTGATTTCACCTTCATCAAGGATCAAGAAATCTGCACCTGAAACTTTCGCTTCTTCAGGTAAAGCTGTGGGATAGGGGCCACCAACAGCGACTAGTTTACCGCGTTTTTTCGCTTCTTGGATTTGGGCAAGAAAATCTTCTTTCTGAACAATCATCGCCGATAAAATCACTACTTCTGCCCATTCCCACTCGGCTTCGGTGATATCGCGCACATTGCGATCGACTAATTTAAATTCCCAAGTTTGCGGCAAGATCGCAGCAACCGTAACCATGCCAAGGGGAGGAAGCTGAGCCTTATAACCAACTAATTCTAGTGTTTTCTCAAATGACCAAAAGCTTTTCGGGAACAACGGATAGACTAGTAAAATACGCATTATATTTTGGGGTTGATTTTATACATTCTAGCAAAAGCAGTACATCGCACCGCTTTTGCTAATCTTGGATTTAGGCCACACAATGTCGCGGTATTCCATAAAGTGTTCATTTTGAGTGCAGACAGTTAGATATTGTTCCCAAATAGGAGCATTTCGCTTAGTAGCTAAACAAGTGATGCGAGAACTATTGCGTTTAAATCTTTGTCTCCAGATCACAATTGCGATAGCTTTGTGATCTGCCTTACAAGCTTGATAATACGATCATCCGCACCAGTTTTTTATGGACAAGTGGGCGATACCAAAAAGCTTGCAGCGCTAAACGCTGCAAGCTTTTTAATTAGACAGTAGGGAAACCTGTACGGATATCTTCGATAATGCCATCGCGAAGGACGATTTCCACGCGCATTTGGGCAATTAGATTATCGCCTTTAGCAGCAGGGAAATAGCTGTCAAGCTGTCCTTGAGCAACTTCTTGCTCTAGTTCCAGATTTTGAACTTGGGTTAGTTGGGTAAGCAATTGATTTTTTTGATCGAGCATTTCGGCTTTAACCCTATTCATTTCTGCACGAATGCTTTCGATCGCATTAGAGACCTCGGCAGAAAAAGGCTTGATGCTTTGGCGCTCAATTTCACTGATTTGACGCGCACCTTGAGCATCGACTTGTTGGACTTGGGCATCAAGTTGAGCAATTTGCTGTTGCAGTTGTTGCTGCATTTCCTCTTTCCAGCGCTGCGTCACAATTACTTGGATATTGGCTGTACGACGCAATAAGAGCTGATTAGAAAAATCGATCGAGTTCACACTTATCTCCAGTTTTTGATGTTTTAGTTGGTAAACATTTTGACAATAATATCTTGATAACGCTCAAATACGATGTTACGTCGGATCTTGAATGTTTGCGTTAAGCAGCCATTATCGATGGTAAAGGGTTCAGAGAGGAACTCAAAAACGCCGATGCGATCGTTAATGCTATACCCTGCACGATTTTGGACTTCGCGATTGAGTTCTTCGCGGTAAAGATTCCGAATTTTTGAATTGTTCAATTCTGGCAAAATATTTTCTAAGCTAGAATCAGCAGGAATTAGCCCTGCGGATTCGAGTGCCGAAACATTGGGAACGATCAAAATACCCAACTGCTTCTGGTCTTGTCCCACTAGCACCACCTGATCAATATAGGCGCTGCGAATACAAGCATCTTCAATCGGCTGTGGCTCGATATTTTCGCCATTGGTTAAAACGATCGTATCCTTGACCCGACCTGTAATTACGAGGTCACCCCATTTACTGACGTATCCCAAATCACCTGTATCAAACCATCCCTGCGGATCGATCGCCTTAGCTGTCGCTTCAGGATTTTTGTAATAGCCTTGCATTACTTGTTGACCGCGAATTAGCACTAAGCCTTGTTTGCCAATTGGCATATCAACTCTGGTGTCAAGGTGAACAATGCGGGTTTCGGTATCAAGTACGGGCTGTCCATCACCACCACGAATATTGCGATCGGGGCGACGCACATGGGTGATAGGCGAAGTTTCGGTTAAACCATAGCCGCCCAAAATCTCGATGCCAACAATCTCATAAAAGTCTTCGAGGTGTTCTGCGATCGAGCCACCGCCACTGACGATATATTTGAAATTACCGCCTGTTGCTTCGCGGACTTTTTGATAAACCAATTTATTGCCAAGTTTATGGAATGCCCACAAGCTTAAAACTACCAACGAAGCCTTTAATTTGTCGCCTAGAGAAGGATCGAGATTCTCCACATTTAATCCTTGGACAATTCGTTTGGCAGTGATGTATTTCTGACTAGTTTTCAAGAAAAAATTCACCAATTTCTGTTTGCTGGCAGGCTGTTCGCGAAAGTTTTTCTGCACCCCTTCGTAGATCGATTCCCACAGTCGAGGCACTGCGACCATGTAATCGGGCTTATGCTCTTTAAGATCTTTCTTAATAGTGCGGAGATTGGTGTAAATCTGAGTGCAACCTTGAGAAAAGATGAAATATTCAAAGGTGCGTTCGTAGGAATGCCATGTCGGTAAAATACTGAGGACTTTTTCGTTGACCTTCAGTTGCAAGACTGATTGAGCCGCTTCCACTTCAAACAAAAAATTGCCGTGAGTAAGCATTACGCCCTTGGGTCTTGCAGTTGTGCCTGATGTATAGATCAAAGTCGCCAACGTATCGCGCTGAATCTGGGGATTGCCTAAGTCTCTGCTACTGCCTTTTTGCAGTAATTGCTGAAAGTTATAAGCCCCTTCAGGCGGCGTTTCGTCTGAAAGCAAGACAATCTGTTTGATGGGCAATGTATGCAGTTCAGGTTCTAGCTTTTGAAGTGTGGCAAGATTTTCGACAACGATCGCAACGCTATCACTATGCTCGATAATGTATAGCAATTCGCTACGCTCTGCTTGAGAGCTGCGGGTGGCATTAGCTGCGCCGATCGCTAAAATTCCCTGATCGGCAATCAACCATCGCGGCGAGTTATCGGCAATCAGGGCAACCTTTTCACCAAATTGGATGCCCAGCGATCGCAATCCTGCACCAAAGGCATTAATTTGCTCAAAGGTATCTCTATAAGAAATTCCGACAGGTGGCATGGCATGGGGATCGTAAAGTGCGATCGCATCGGGATGATCTTTTGCCCCATTTTGCCAAAGTTGCCAGAGACTAGAGGCTTGTGAAGGCGGGAAGGATGTAGCCATAGGGTTAAATATTTTAAACTATACTCTATTACATTGATTTCTACAGGGCTTTATCAAAGATGAAGAGGGTTAAGCATTTGCGAAGTTATATTTCTGTGATGAGTTTAGGCATGGTGGCGCAAATGCTTAACCCCTACGATGATTATTTGCGGTGAAAATTGCATATGGTCGGTTGGGAGATCTGTATGTAAAATCGCAAAAAATTTATCGCCATTAAATCTCGTAGGGGCAAAGCATTCCCGCAACTATTTATAAATTTTCAGATCCTCTCATTCGGGAATGCTTTGCCCAAGCCTCGCAACGTGGGGATAACCTGACGCGGGGGGATTTGTTGCAAATAGATAAGAGGGTTAAGCATTTGCGAAGTTATATTTCTGTGATGAGTTTAGGCATGGT
>CASBRC010000375.1 GCA_949128015.1 Synechococcales cyanobacterium PMM_0003 | reverse complement strand
CCCCTTGGCATTCCCCCATGAGTGATGTCATCTAATCCCTCAATCATGGTGCGTAACTTTTGGACACCTAGCTCTTGTTTTTTGCTGTCGGTATTGTTTTCGATTGATGAGCTAGTCATTGCCAATTAATTCCTCATATAGTAAATCTAGTCCAATTAATACTTTCTCTCGATCAGACAGGTCACCAATAATTTTCCTAACTGGAGGCGGTAAAACTTTTGCTAGGGTTGGAGTAGCGAGGATTTTATCTTCTTCAGCTAGTTGCGGGTTTTTCAGCACATCAATGACTTTCAATGTATAAACACCTTGAAACTCTTTTTCAAGGATATCGTTGAGCATTTTTAGCGCCCGCACCGAGTTTGGCGTGTTGCCTGCGACGTAGAGTTTTAGGACGTAAGTTTTACGTATCATTTCATTAATTTAGGTTGCTTCGGCTATTTGTAACGTATCTCTTAAACATCTAGAAAACAAATCTTTGCATTTGTTTTTTATGCTTACAGCAGATTGCAATCAAACCAAACCTAGATTTTTTGTAAAAGCCCCGCTTCGCGGGGCTTTTACAAAAAATCTAGTGGTGAGTTTGTTCGGGATTTGCTGTAAGCACATAACCCAAACCCAGAGATCTATGACGCACGCTGCGCGTGCGTCATAGATCTCTGGGTTTGGATTTAGGCTCTCGCGGAATCGATCGGCGATATAACTCGCAAAGGTGGGCAATCATATCAATTAGTGTAATTCGATAATCTATTAATACTTCATCATTTCGACCTTCTAATCTCAACTGTTTAGCAAATTCGTCCATCAGTTCCATATGAATTTCTAGAACCTGTGATACAGAAATATCAGCAAAAAATGATAGATTTACAAATTCGTCAATGTTTTGATTCAGCTCGTCATTTTTTTCTAAAAAGTATTCTAAGATAATCGTCCGATAGATGCTTTTTAAACGATCAACATACTCTTTCCTATCTTCGGGAGATAGATTGCGGAGGAATAATCGTGAATCGCGTTTGTAATACACCCCCAGATACCCCAATCTCTCATTGAGTTTGTCCGCTAGTCTATGTTGTTGAACGCTTAAAGACTCGGAAGCAGCCTTATCTGGAATATTGACATAGACTTGATGTCTAACTTGTGGCGAAATCTTGATAAAAGTTGCGATCGCTTGATCGATAATCGTTGGCAGATCGGGGATCTGATCGTAGTTAATACTGATACTGGCTCGATAAAAGTCTTTGGCTTCGTTCTGCTCATACGAAGACTCGCTTTGTTCATAAAGATCTTCTAGAATTAATATGGTAGGCATGAAGATATTTAACATGCCAAGGTGATCGAAGATTTCCTCGACATCTCTCTTGACATCATTAAAGATAACTAGACAATCTTGAGCATTTTGAGATTTTGTTAATAAATTTACAAGGGTTTCTATGTCTGAAGCCACTGTTACGTCATATCGATCCTCTGGCAAAAACTCTGCGAGAGTGGATTTAGTTTGGTTGACATTGGCTTCTGCCACCAAACAGCATACTTGTAAATTAGACAGCACAGGCATGGGCTATTGGTGGTTGAAGAGGCGTGGATATTTATCTTAATCTTTATTTTCGCACTTAAAATAGCGAAACCATGTGAAATTAATGTTTGTACTAAATATAAAAAATTATAAGCTGTTATTTACAAATGACACTTAATTAATAATCGCCCTTAAGGGTTTTTAGATTATGGATTCCATCATCTTAAATCAGTCTTTAGAGACATACGGGCAGGCGACTGTAGCGATTTGCCGACTGCCTACTGGTACTGCTGAGGCATTAACCTTTCTTAAAAAAGGATGGTCTGATGTTGTGGTGCTGGATCAAAATGATCTGCCACAGGGTTTGTTTAATGCGCGGTGTTTATTAAATTGGCTATCTGAATCAGATGGTTATACTTTTTCTGCGCCATCGATCGCATTAGAAGATATCGATCTTGAACCTTTACCTGCCATCTCGATGTCGATGCCGATCGCAGATTTTTTGCAAAGAATTTCACAATATCGGCATTCGGCAGAAATATGGGCTTTAGTCGATGGTAATGGCAAATTTACGGCCCTGTTAGATGTCTCGCAATTATTGCGATCGCTAATGCGAGATCAGCAAAACCAAAAACCATCAGAAATTTCCCTGTTATTACCCTTGATCTATCAATTGCCCTTGCCCGTGATGATTAGCGATCAGGGCGGTGCGATCGTGGGTATGAACGCAGAATGGCGCAACAGCAACTTATATGAAAGTTTGCCCAGCAGTACGGTGACAAATTTATTATCAATATCTGAGACTGAAAGCAATATATCCACAGATTATCAAGTTAGAGATTCTCCACAATTACTACAACCGAATCTGCCAGTAACGCATCAGTTTTGTACTGCTGACGGATCTGCTTCCACTTGGCAAGTGATTAGTGTTGCCTTGCAAGGCAGCCTGCAAGGACTAGATCTTGCGATCGCCTACGACATTACTGCTCAAAAAAATCTTGCCCACGAACTCTCAGGTTTGAGCAGAGTCAAAGATGAATTTTTAGCCTGTATAAATCATGAGTTAAAAACGCCATTAACATCAGTTATTGGTATTGCTAGCTTATTGACTAATAATACATTTGGTGAGCTGAATGATCGCCAAAGTCGCTATGTCAAGATGATTCATCAAAGCGGTAGGCAACTAGTTTCAATTATTGATAATATTTTTGACCTTGCTAAAGCCGAGGTAGGACAGCTTAAAATATATGCTGAGACTATTTCTGTACAAGATGTTTGTCAAAAAAGTATTCAACAAGTCAAGAAACTAGTTCAACAGGATTCTACGATTTCCCGCAACTATCACTTTGAAGAAGGCTGGGAACTAGATATTCATTTAGATATCGATCCGACTGTGCAGACGATTTATGCTGATGAAACGAGATTGCAGCAAATGCTCGTAAATTTGCTTTCCAATGCCTTTAAATTTAGCTTTTTGCCATCGGAGTTAGTTAATGATTTACCGTCTGTAATCCCTCAAATCGGAGTCAGGGTGAGGTGGTGGGAAGGATGGCTGTCCATAACTGTTTGGGATCAAGGAATTGGCATACCTGAAGATAAACAAAGTTTAGTATTTCAAAAATTTCAACAGGTAGATAATGCCCTGACTCGACGTTTTGAAGGTACTGGATCGAGCTTGCTATTAACTAGACATTTAGCCCGTTTACACGGTGGGGATATTACTTTTGTGTCGCAGGTGGATGTGGGCAGTCAGTTTACAATTTTATTACCACCTAATCCAAACAATCCTAATTTCAAACTTAGAAAACACGATCAGAAGATTGATATCAATAGTAGCCGCTTAGTATTAGTTGTCGAAACCTCGACTGAGGTTTTAGATTGGCTAAGAAATACTTTGATAGATTTAGAGTATCAAGTAGTAATTGCGCGATCAGGTCCTGAAGCTCTTGAAAAAGCAAGGCGGTTGCAGCCATGTTTAATTTTGTTGAGTCCATATATACCGATGTTATCGGGCTGGGATGTTTTAGCCTTACTCAAAGGGGATGCAATAACGCAAAACATTCGAGTGGTAATCATGAAACGTCCAGACGAGCCAAAAATTAGTATGCATCAAGCTGATGGAATTTTGCTTAAGCCAATTAAGGCAACTGAACTTAGCGCTTTTTTACCCGACCGTGCGGCGGCTCCCAAACCCCTCAAGTTTTTATATTTAAATCAAAACTTGGAAGATACTGTAATTGAATTATTCCAAGATCTTGGTCACAGTCTCTTAGAATCGGAGGATTTACATCAATGCGATGTATTGTCCAAAATTTGGCAGCCAGATTTATTTCTACTTAATGGTGATAATCAATTTTTGTTGCAATATCTAAAAGATATCAGTCAGTTAAATTTGCTCGTAGATTTGCCAATCTTGATTATTACTAAGTCAGCGATCGCGGAAATTAATTGGCTACGAAATCAATTTCCGAATCTAAATTTGCATGATTGTCTAGGGCTAGACTTAGATGATTTAGATACAGCTAGAGCGAGGATTTTGTTAAGTTTGCATCAGTCAATCACTAATGCAATGTGTTATGTTTTACCAGAGTTTTTTGCTACTAACTACCGCGAACTTTAACTGCGATCGCAAATTTCTTAAATTATTGCTCTAAAATCAATTGAAGGATTTACTTTTAAAGAGCATTGTATTTAGAGTTTGAGCCATTTCGCGTAATTGATTTGAAGATCGATTAAGCTAGATTGAGGAGTATTAAATATAAAACTCAAAAAGCTGTGGCGCACGCTACGCGTGTGCCACAGCTTTTTAGATTTTAAAGAAAGGAGTATCGACCATCATGAACCGAGAGGCTAAGTCCTTAAATACTGCGCGTAATAGTAGGACTGAAGTCATACGAGTTGGTGTGATGCAGTTTCCGCGTGTCAATTTGGACGCTAGTGATGTGCTAGTGAAAGAGTCTACTTTGATGGCGATCGCCGAAATTAATCAATCGGGAGGGATCTTAGGCAAAATAATTGATCCCGTAGTTATTGATATTATGTCTGGCGATCAAAGTATTGCTGTGCAGGTAAACTCTTTTCTTGCTGAAATGGAGATCCACAATTTGTTTGGTTGCGGGACATCTTCGATTCGTAAGCAGGTTATTCCCAGCCTTGAAAAACATCAAGCTCAGCTTTGGTATCCCTATTATTACGAAGGGCTAGAATGTTCAAAAAATATTTTTTATACGGGTGCTTGTCCTAATCAAGTCATCCAACCAGCGATTAATTGGTTGTTGCAAAATAAGGGCGATCGCATTTATTTGATTGGTACGGATGGCATTTACTCACGGACAGTTAACAAGATTATTCGCGGTCAAATCAAGCAGCAAAATAGCCTATTAATAGCTGAAGACTATATCTCTCATAATATCCAGAATTATCATGAAATTATTGCCAAAATTAAGCGCACTGAACCTGCTGCGGTAATTAGCACTTTATCGCCGCAGAACTCGGTTGCTTTTTTGCAACAGTATGCCGCCGCAGGACTTAAAGCCGAAGAAATTCCAGTCCTCTCGTTGCGTTTAACCGATCTAGAGTTGCGCCAACTCTGTGAAAATCTCGATCCATTTGCGATCGCAGGACATCTTGCTAGCTCCAACTATTTTCAGAGCCTTGATACTGCTCATAATCAAGATTTTTTGCGTAAGGTCGCAATTTGGTTTGGTACAGCGCGATCGCAATTACCAACCGTTAATGTGGTCATGCAGTCTGCTTACACTCAAGTTTTTTTATGGAAACAGGCGGTTGAAGCGGCTCAAGCCTTTGAAGTGATCCCAGTACGTCAGGCTGCCTATGGTCAGAGCATTTCCTCTCCTGCTGGCAAAATTATTTGCGATCGCAATCATCATATTTGGACAGCTTGTCGGGTTGCGGCGATTACTCCTACAGGCAATTTTGAAATTTTATATACCGTCGATCCGATTAAACCGCTGCCTTGGTTGGGTGTGGAAGAGTTAGATCCAGCCACATCTACGGTAGTTATTGAAATACTTGCTGATATCACACAAGATATTCAGCAACGCGGGCAAATAGAAAAAGATACTCAGGATTTGGAATTGATAATCGCGGAGCTATTAGGAAGAGGGCAGGGGAAAGGTCGGAGCCAACTCGCTCCTGAAATCACCCGTGCGGTAATGTCGAAAATGTTTAAAGCAAATCAGCGTCTGCTGAAGACACAGGCGGATTTGCTAAACGTAGAAGGAGCATTGCGGAATGCCAATGAATTGTTGGAACAGCGCATTGAACAACGCACACTCCAATTACAAAAAACGATCAAACGTTTACAAAATGAAGCCACAGATCGTCAGCAAGCCGAGTTACTGTTACGTGAAAGTCAACAACGATTTTCTGCGATCGCAGAAAATGTTCCAGGAGTTGTCTATCGTGCAGTTTTACATCCTGATGGTGCAGTCTCGATGCCCTATATCAGCCCACGGACTCTAGAAATCTTTGGCATATCTGT
The DNA here is from genome assembly GCA_949128015.1 of Synechococcales cyanobacterium PMM_0003. Taxonomy (GTDB): domain Bacteria; phylum Cyanobacteriota; class Cyanobacteriia; order Pseudanabaenales; family Pseudanabaenaceae; genus Pseudanabaena. Next base: position 1,925 of record CASBRC010000375.1, on the reverse strand, counting down.
CGAAGAGTTTACTGAGCATTTGGAATGGGTTTTTGATATGGCTCATCCTGAAGACCGTGCCGAACTCAATGAAATGGTGCGACGATCTGCTGAAGAGTTGATGCCCTTTGAGCATGAATATCGTGTCTCTAGTTTCTTTAAGAAAGTTAAATGGGTGCGAATCATTTCTCAACCCCATCGTCATAAAAACGGTGACACAGTCTGGGATGGCGTGATCATTGATATTAGTCATCAAAAGCAAATTGAAGAATCTCTCAAAGCTGAGCAGGAAAAGTCTGAAAATTTACTACTGAATATCTTGCCAAAGGAGATCGTGCGTCAACTGAAGGTTGGTAATAATGCGATCGCCTCAAGATCAGAGAATGTCTCAATTTTGTTTGCGGATATTGTAGAATTTACGACGCTCTCGACCCAAGTTTCACCCAATGACCTAGTGACGATGCTTAACGAAATTTTCTCTTCTTTTGATATGCTTACCGATCAGTTGGGATTAGAAAAAATCAAGACCATAGGTGATGCTTATATGGTGGTTGGAGGCTTGCCTACCCCTCGCCCCGATCATGCAGAAGCGATCGCCGAGATGGCATTAGCTATGCAGAGATCTATCTCTAAATTTAAACGTGGCGATGATACTTCCTTCCGTTTACGAATTGGAATTAATACGGGACCAGTTGTCGCAGGGGTAATTGGCATCCGCAAATTTATTTACGATCTCTGGGGTGATGCTGTCAATTTGGCTAGTCGAATGGAATCCCATGGTTTGGCAGGAGGCATCCAAGTCACGGAGGCAACCTATGAGTTACTCAAGGATAAATATTCCTTCTGGCATCGCGGCAAGATTTTTATTAAAGGAAGAGGTGAAATGGATACCTATATGTTGCTTGATAACAAGTCCCCAACTGTCAGCGAAGAGGGTACAGCCTATTGATGCTTTAAAAGGTACAGAGAAATTTTTGAAGGTGCCGCTTTACGGCACTTTCAAAAATTTCTCTGGGTTTTATGACAGCGCAAAGCGCTGTAATCAACAGGATCGATCCTTGTGGTTTGATTAATAATGATCGCGACAATAGCAAAGGATCAAAAAAACGACATGACAACGGTTGCTTACCTTGGTCCCGCAGGTACATATTCAGAAATAGCAGCTTTGCAATATTTGCAGCTAATTCATTCAGATCTAGAACACGATCCTTCGCGGATGTGTCCATATCCGACGATTCCTCAAGCAATTAATGCTGCCGAGAATGGTCATGTTGATGTTGCGGTAGTACCTATAGAGAACTCGATCCAAGGTGGGGTAACCATGACCCTTGATAGTCTTTGGCAATCGGAGTCTTTGCAAATCCAACAGGCGATCGTCTTGCCGATCGCCCATGCACTGATTACTCGCGCTCAAGCTCTTGCCGATATTGAAGTTGTCTATTCCCATCCCCAAAGCTTAGCCCAGTGCCAACAATGGCTCGATCGCAATTTACCAAATGTGCAACAAATTGCCACTGACTCCAATACTGATAGACTCCATAATGTCGCTGAGGATTTAACGTTAGCTGCGATCGCCTCCCAACGCGCCGCCGAAATTTATAATTTACCAATTTTAAAATTTCCGATTAACGATCAGCCTGACAATTGCACCCGTTTTTTAGTTTTAGGGCGCACTGAACCTACTACAAAAGGCACACATTCATCGCTTGCCTTTAGCCTGAAACGCAATATGCCAGGAGCTTTAGTCAAACCTTTATTAGTATTTGCCGATCGCAAGATTAACTTGAGTCGGATCGAGTCACGTCCTACGAAGCGATCGCTAGGCGAATATATTTTTTTCATCGATATTGAAGCCCCGATCGATGACCCTAACTTCAGCGAAGCCTTACAAGAATTGCAAACCGTTACCGAAAATCTTAAAATTCTTGGCAGTTATGCGATCGCGT
>CASBRC010000374.1 GCA_949128015.1 Synechococcales cyanobacterium PMM_0003 | reverse complement strand
TAAGATTGGCTTCGACTCCGCTCAGCCATCGATGGCTGAGCGGAGTCGAAGCCATATCACTTGGTACTCTAATTTGTTGCTGCTTCCCTTACGTCTAGATTATGGATAAGCTTTCACTATTTCCAACCGAAGATGGATCTGTCACCTTTTGGTCAGAAACATTTCAAGAAACTTTCCATAGCGCTCACGGCGCAAAATACGAAGCCGAAGCTAAATTTGTCATCCCTGCCAAAATTGCTGAAAAAGCCAAAACTCAAACGCAACTCAACATTCTTGATGTTTGCTATGGCTTAGGTTACAACAGCGCCGCCGCGATCGCCGCCGTATCAGAACTAAAAGATCGCACCGCCGATCTGCACATCATCGCCCTCGAAAATAATCTCGAAGTCCCACAAAAGGCGATCGCAGCAGGATTAGTAAATATCTGGCAACCTGCGATCGCGGAAATACTAACAACCGCCGCCGCTACCCAAACCGTAACCACTGACAATTTATCTTTACAGCTCCTCATCGGTGATGCAAGGCAAACTATTAGTCAAGTCCCAAATAAATGGGCAGATGCGATCTTTCTCGATCCCTTCTCACCGCCTCATTGTCCCCAACTCTGGACAGTAGAGTTTATCCAGCTTTTAGCCAACTGTCTCAAACCCAACGGCTACCTCGTTACTTACTCCTCATCCGCCGCCGTCCGCGCTGCCATGCTCAATGCAGGTTTACAAATTGGCGCGATCGCCCCCATCGGTCGCAAATCCCCCAGCACGATCGCCGCTTTTTCCCCAACCCCATTACCACCGATCTCTGAAACCGAAGCAGCTTTTTTAAAAACTCGTGCGGCAATTCCTTATCGCGATCGCAGTCTCACAAGTACAGCCTCAGCAATTATCGCCACTCGCCAAGCCGAGCAGAGCAATAGCAAACTTCCCCCAAGCTCTAGCCTTCGCAAAAAAAATAACGCGGCGTTCTAGATCAAAAAAGTTGAGATCTAGCACATCGCACTAGATCTCAACTTTTTTGATGAAAATTATAGACATTAGACCGTTGATGCTTTAACATAGATGATCGCGACTTTTTTGGCATTCCTCATGAACGCTTCTGAAATCATCCGCTCAATTGAAGCGGAATATATCAAAACAGATCTACCCACAATTTATGTGGGCGACACTGTCAAGGTTGGAGTTAGGATCAAAGAGGGCGGCAAAGAACGTACTCAGCCATACGAAGGCGTGATCATCGCAAGACGAGGTTCTAGCGTTAATACCGTTATTACTGTCCGTCGAGTGTTTCAAGGAATTGGAGTTGAGCGAGCCTTCTTGCTACATTCTCCACAAATTGAAAGCATCAAAGTGATTCGTCGTGGCAAAGTGCGTCGTGCTAAGCTCTACTACTTACGCGACCTTGTTGGTAAAGCAACTCGTCTTAAACAACGATTTGATCGTCCACTATAAGGACATCTACGGTTATACTAAGTATCAAATACTATTTTGATATAGCAATTGATACAGTAAACATAACTGGTTGCCTACCAAAATCGTGTTTTCACTACGTGCGTCCTTAGTTCAGTTGGTAGAACGCAGGTCTCCAAAACCTGATGCCGCGGGTTCGAGTCCCCCAGGGCGCGCTTCACTATTCTTAGAGAATTGCACTTAAACGTATCGCATTTACAAAGATTGCAAAGGAATCGCAAGAGTTGCCGCTATGACGAAAAACGAACTGAAAGAGCAACCAAAAGAAGTATCGAAAGTTGAATCAGATGGCAAATCTGAGCCGACTGGCGTAACTAAACTGTTTGTAGAATCTAAAGCCGAATTCGGTAAGATTGTTTGGCCGACACGTCAGCAACTAATTAGTGAATCTGCATCCGTTCTTTTAATGATCGTTGCAGTAGCAACCTTTGTTTATCTAATTGATGCTTTGTTTAAGGCGATCGCATTGCAGGTGTTTCAATAATGTTTACCGAGGACATCGACCACTCATCTAGCAATTATGAAGATGGAGACGTACTATTTAACTGGTATGCCGTTCAAATTGCTTCTGGTTGCGAAAAAAAAGTTAAGTCGAGCCTAGAACAACGCATCAAAACCCTTGATGTCGAAGATAGGATCAAGCAAATTGAAATTCCTCAGACACCGACCGTCAAACTTAGAAAGGATGGCAGTCGCGCAACTTCTGAGGAAAAGATTTTTCCTGGTTATGTTTTGATCCAAATCAAAACTGTCAGAAATGAAATCGGACAGCTAGAAGTTGATGATGACGCATGGCTTGCTGTTAAAAGCACTCCCCATGTAATTAACTTCGTTGGCACAGAACAAAAACGTCACTACGGTCGCGGTCGCGGACATGTTAAACCTCGTCCACTGACCGAAAAAGAAGTCGAAAGAATCTTCCGTGTCACCGTTGAACAAGAGCCAGTTCTCAAAATCAACATGGCTCAAGGCGACAAAATCAAAGTGCTTACTGGACCTTTCAAAGACTTTGAAGGTGAAGTGGTGGAAGTTAGCCCAGAGCGCAATAAACTAAAAGCCCTCCTTTCAATCTTCGGAAGAGACACCCCTGTAGAACTAGAGTTCAATCAGGTACAAAAGCAAAACTAACTCACTCAAACGCAGGTTTGTAGTTTTTTTAACGGCTAAAATCAACGGCTAAAATCAATGGCTAAGAAAGTTACAGCAATTATCAAGTTAGCACTTAATGCTGGCAAGGCTAGCCCAACTCCACCAGTTGGTCCTGCTTTGGGTCAGCATGGTGTCAACATCATGATGTTTTGTAAGGAATATAACGCCCGTACTGCTGACCAAGCAGGCATGGTCATTCCTGTCGAAATATCTGTATATGAAGATAGAAGTTTTACCTTTATCCTCAAAACACCTCCTGCATCAGTTTTGATTCAAAAAGCGGCTGGGATTACATCTGGATCGGCTGAACCTAACCGTAAAAAAGTTGGTTCCATTTCCAGAGATCAACTTCGTCAAATCGCTGAAACGAAGATGCCTGACATCAATGCTAATGATATTGATGCAGCAATGAAGATTATTGAAGGCACAGCAAAGAACATGGGCGTTACCATTAGCGCTTAGTTCTAAGCTTTTGTCGTTCTTGACATCAACAAACTCAAATACACTCAAATCAAAGATTTTAGTTGGGGGAGGAAATTAATTTTTCCGCTACTACCCCGTAGGAACAATCATGGCAAAGAAAATCTCAAAGCGTCTTAAGGAAGCTCTCAGTAAAATTGAAGAACGTCCTTATGCACCAATCGATGCGCTGGAACTATTAAAGCTAACTGCGACTGCTAAGTTTGCTGAATCTGTAGAAGCTCACGTCAGACTAGGTATCGATCCTAAGTACGCTGACCAACAATTGCGGACAACCGTAACTTTACCCAAAGGAACGGGACAAACAATTCGTGTAGCAGTTATTGCTCGTGGCGAAAAAGTTGCTGAAGCAACTGCCGCAGGTGCAGATATTGCTGGTTCTGAGGAACTAATTGATGAAATCATTAAAGGTCGTATGGACTTTGACCTATTGATTTCGACACCTGACATGATGCCTCAAGTGGCTAAGCTTGGTAAATTGCTTGGTCCTAGAGGATTGATGCCTTCACCTAAAGGTGGTACGGTAACTACTGATTTGGGTGGTGCAATTAATGAATTTAAAGCTGGTAAGCTAGAATTCCGTGCCGATCGCACAGGTATTGTACACATCCAGTTTGGCAAAGCTGCCTTCCCCGCCGAAGACTTGCTAACCAACCTCAAAGCTTTGCAAGAAACGATTGATCGCAATCGTCCTTCTGGCGCAAAGGGCAGATACTGGAGATCGGTTTATGTGTCTGCAACTATGGGCCCATCGATCGAAGTCGATATCACAGCACTGCGCGACATCAAATTAGGGGAAGCCTAATTAAAGTTTTTTAAAGTCGTTTTCATATAATGGCGTGCCCGATCGGTACACCATTATATGAAGATAAAAAGCTAAGTCTAATTGTTGTAATAAGCCTAGAAAGAAATTTCGACAACTGAATATCTCCATAGACAGCAGGTGCTAATGGCTTAATTTCCTGTCGAGGTGTTTTTAAAAAGATTCTTGAGAGAATGCTTTTTTAGCCTCGGTCTGCAAAAAAGACGAGGCTTTTTTAATGACTTTAAAGATTCACACAAAGCGCGTTTACTGCATCTTGCATTTAAATTCGCTCTAAATACCGCTCCAAATATAAGGAGGTGAAAACCATATGGGTAAGACCCTAGACCAGAAAAAAGTTTTAGTTGGTGAAATGACCAAAGAGTTTGAAGGAACTCAGATGGTCATGGTAATCGATTACTCAACTTTGTCCGTAGCTGAAATTACCAAGCTCCGCCGCTCACTCCGTCCGACAGGTACGGTGTGCAGAACCACTAAGAATACTTTGCTAAAGCAAGCAATTTCGGATGTGCCCGAATGGAAGTCTCTCGAAGGCTTTCTAACTGGACCTTCAGCTTGCCTATTTGTTAAAGATGACATTGGTGGGGCTGTTAAGGCATACCAAGCTTTCCAAAAGGAATCTAAGAAAACCGAACTTCGTGGCGGTGTCTTAGAAGGTCGCGCTCTGACTGCAAAAGACTTGCAAGCGATCGCCGACTTACCTTCCAAGGAAGTACTCATCGCTCAAATTGCTGGCGCAATCAATTCGATCACCGCAAAAATCGCGATCGGCATCAAAGAGGTTCCTCAATCTCTGGGCAGAGCTATCAAGGCTGTTTCTGAAAAAGAAGCAGCTTAAGGCAATTGCGAATTACGAATTGCGAATTACTACCAATCACTAATCAATTAAAGAGAAAAACTATGTCTACAAAAATCGACAGCATTATTGAAGAACTAAAGTCTTTGAGCCTTCTTGAAGCTTCTGAATTGGTCAAGGCAATTGAAGAAACTTTTGGCGTTTCGGCTGCTGCTCCAGTTGGCGGCATGATGATGGCTGCTCCTGGTGGTGCTGCTGCGGCTGAAGAAGTCGAAGAAAAGACTGCTTTTGACTTGGTACTTGATGAAGTTCCTTCTGATAAGAAGATCGCTGTTCTGAAGATCGTTCGTGAAATCACTGGCTTAGGCTTGAAAGATGCGAAAGATCTAGTTGAATCTGCTCCTAAGACTGTTAAAGAAGGCATGGCTAAGGCTGATGCTGAAGCTGCTAAGAAGCAAATCGAAGAAGCTGGCGGTAAGGTTTCCATCAAGTAATTGTTAGTAATACTTAGCTTGCTAATGTACTGCGAAAAACAATCAATCATAAAGGCACGCAATGCGTGCCTTTATGATTATAAACAGGCAATTGCGCCGCGCTGAGCGCGGCGCAATTGCTGCTTATTTAAGTGCTTTTATGAATGATCCCCTCTCAGAGTTATTTGCGGTAATTGTCGATCGCCGTGAGCATCCACAAGAAAGCTCTTATACCTGCAAATTATTTGCGGGTGGCGACAACAAGATTTTAAAAAAAATTGGCGAAGAGTCGGCCGAAGTGGTCATGGCTTGTAAAGATAATGATCCTGATGCGATCGCAGGTGAAGTGGCAGATTTGTTTTATCACACGTTAGTTGCGATCGCACATCACCATGTCGATCTGCAATTGGTATACGACAAGCTAGCTCAGCGCCGTTAAAATTCAAAAACTTAATGTTGTGCAAAGCACGACATTAAGTTTTTAGTACGCAATACTTAATTAATGAAGTAAGATTACCTATGAATTGATCAAAGGGTAGATTGCTGTGGCATCGAATAGTGTAGAGCGTTCTCAGTCTCTGACAGGCAGTATTTTAAAAGGTACTCTCAAAGCTGTTGGTGGCACATTGCTGGGAATTATCATGATTGGCGGTGCGGCAACAGCAGGTGGACTGGTCGGATTAGCCCTCAGTTTTCGCGATCTGCCTGATGTAAGAGTCCTCAAAGGTTATGTACCAGTTGAAACCACTTATATTTACGATATTAACGGTGGACTGATCGCGAGATTGCATGGTGATATCAACCGCGAAGTCGTCACGCTCGATCGCATTTCTCCTCATTTAAAGCGCTCAGTTCTCGCCATGGAAGATGCTTACTTCTATACCCACAAGGGTATTGATCCTAGCGGTATTGGTCGAGCAATTTTAGCTAACTTTAATGCAGGTGGAACCGTTGAAGGTGGCTCAACCCTAACGCAGCAATTAGTTAAAAATTTATTTCTATCCAACGAACGTAGCCTTAATCGTAAGGTTGCTGAAGCCGTCTTAGCAATGCGCGTTGAGCAAGTATTTACTAAGGAGCAAATTCTTGAGATGTATCTCAATCAAGTGTTTTGGGGAAAGAACACTAATGGTGCAGAAACTGCTTCGCAGAATTATTTTGGTAAAGCTGCTGCTGACTTGACTCTTGGAGAGGCTGCTATATTAGCTGGGACAATTCAAGCGCCTTCAGTCTTTAACCCTGTTGACAACTATTCTGAATCTAAAAAACGTCAAGGACTGGTGCTTGATCGCCTATTAGAGCTTGGATGGGCAACTCCAGCCGAAGTTAAAGCTGCAAAAGCACAAAAAATAACGATTCGGAAGCAAGGGATTTCTTACGAAGCTAGTCGTGTGCCTTATGTATCTCAAGCTGTAACTGCCGAGTTAGAAGAAAAATTTGGGCGTGATGTCGTTCTACAAGGTGGTTTGCGCGTTCAGACGACGATTGACTTAAAGTTGCAGCGTATTGCTGAAGAAGTAGCTGCTGAAGGGCATAAAGATTTAGTTGATCGTGGAGCCTATGCCGATCAATTGTCCTTAGTTGCAGTTGATCCCCGCACTGGATTTGTGAAAGCTCTAGTAGGTGGTGTGGGTGACTTTGATAAAAATCAATTTAACCGTGCTGTTCTAGCGAGACGACAATTGGGATCTTCGTTTAAGCCTTTTGTCTATTATGCTGCCTTTGCCACTGGCAACTACACCCCAGACTCGGTAATTGATGATAGTCCGATGAGCATTCCTGATGGCGATGAGCCTTATATTCCTCGCAACTATGACAATACGTTCTCAGGAGCAATTAGTATTCGTCAAGCGATCGCAGTTTCTCGTAATATTCCCGCACTTAAATTGGGACTTGAAGTGGGAGCCGAAAATGTAATCGCAATTTGTCGCAGGATGGGGATCAATAGCCCGATGAAGCCTGTGACTTCTTTACCTCTTGGTGCAGCCGATGTCACGCCGATGGAAGTGGCGGGAGCCTATGCGGTATTTGCCAGTGGCGGTTATAAATCAAAAACAACATTAATTGCGCGGGTAACCGATCGCAATGGCAATTTGGTTCTAGATAACACACCAAAACCTGAACTAATCCTTGATCCGATCGCAGTCTCATATTTGACCGATACTTTGCGCGGTGTAATTACCAATGGCACAGCAACTGAGGCCCAAATGAGTGACGGACGACCTGTCGCAGGTAAGACAGGTACAACTTCTGATTTCCGTGATGCTTGGTTTGTGGGCTATGTGCCACAGTTATCTGTGGCAATTTGGATTGGTAATGATGATTATTCACCGATGGCAAATGGTGTAACAGGTGGTGTGTATGTGGTTCCAATCTGGCGTAAGTTTATGGAAAGGGCTTTAGCCGGGCAGCCGATTGAGCAGTTCCCTGTGCCAAGTGAGATTCAAGAAAAAGAAAGTACTAAAAAGAAAAACTAGACGAGCTACAGTAAATTATGAAAAAAAGCCCCACGAAACGGGGCTTTTTTTCATAATTTACTGTATTAATCAGTCAGTTGCTTTGTGGCGGCTAACTCTCTTTCTAAGAGATTTACTCTCTCTAACAATTGCTGATTAGAAGCAAGTAATTCCTGTGTTCGCGACGACAAGTATGGATCGGACTCCCACCAGTTAATCCCTATCTCCTTGGCTTTGTCCACAGAGGCTACGAGCAAACGAATCCTGATGCTTAACAACTCCACACTGCCTACCGACACTGTGATATCACCTGCAATCACAATTCCCTTATCTAATACCCGCTCTAAAATATCAGCTAGAGAGGAGCCAGTGTTGTTAGTTTTTATGGCTTGAGGTTTAAGCGATTGAGACATTTAAGGTATCTGATCCAATAATTTAGCGAGTCCCAGTTCTGACTCAGGCTTACCATCACCATAGCGAGAAATCAGCACATCAAAGCAAAGATCTCGAAAATCCTCATTTTTGCCAGAAACATGAATTCCATGCTCATGACAAATTTTTCCGATCAGCAGACAAGCTCTCAAACTGGAAGCTTTACTGCATTCCACCTGACGACGAAAACCACGGATTAAATTGATTAATTTTAATGCTTCCGTTCGTTCTAAGCCAACCCGATTAACTAAAATTTGTTTTTCAGTTTCCACATCAGCTTCGCCGATGTTAATCGTGATCATGCGATCGAGCAATGCATCTTGAGTAGGATGTACACCCGCATATTCTTCAGGGTTAGAAGTGAAAATTGCCCGAAAAGATGGATGTACGCGGACATATTCCATCTGAGAACTGTCAGGTGGTAAAACAATTAACTTTTCTTCAAGCGCACTAAGCAAGACGTTATTCACTTCTGGACGCGATCGATTGAACTCATCATAAATTAGCGTAAACCCTTCCTTGGCGGCTAAGGTCAAACGCGAATCTGTCCAGCTTTGGCGTAAGTCTTCTTCCACCTTCAAAACTGAATGGATATAGTTATCAACAACTTTTTTGCGGGAATAGCCTGAGTTAGCTCCAATAAGTTGAGATGATCGCAGATCCTCATCGCCATAGATCAGCACCATCGGTCTACCGACTAATCCCGCGAGGTGCATGGCTAAGGTAGTTTTGCCAGTACCCGCAGGTCCACGCAAATGAATTGCAAAACCTGACTGTAAATAGCGTAATGCGCGACGGACTATCTGGTTGGTGAAGTCAGTGCTAATAAACTGACGGGCATTGGCATGGAGAACTGTGGTCATGTTTAGGAGTCTTCTGCCATTTGTAGCAGAGTATTAAGAATATCGGAAGGATCGACTTTGAGTGTATTTGCTCCTTGAGCCAGTAAATCTCTCACAGTGTCGCGATCATTGACAACTTCTAGCAAGCTAGAACTAGTAGACAACTGGGCAACATAGTCAAAAACAAATTGCTCAATTTTGCCAGAAGTTTTGGGTACTTCTTTGGCGATTCCTTTAACAGTTTGCGTCACTTCAACAAGTGGTTTTGCCTCAACAGATTTGATGACCAATGGTTCTTTAATTTGTGCAGCAACTTTCGTTTTTAGAGTGGTGCTAGATTTTTTTGAAATATCTGGAGACGACTTAGCAGGTAATTTTTCAGGAGCCTGACTTGATCCTACTGATGGAGAAGAAGTTCCCCAAACTGAATCCCTTAAATTAGAACGAAAAGCTTGAGCGTCTGCACGGCGACTAGATTCAACCTCTAATCTTTGCTGTGCCGCAAAAGTTGCATTGGCAAGACGAGTTGTAGTGAGATCTTCCAGTTGCATTTGCGTAAAAGCGGCTCTTTCTTGCACTTGTTGTTGACGCAGTATACTGTCAGCTTCAGCCGTGACAAGACGATCAGCTTCAAATTGTTGACGTTGCTCACGATCAGCTTCAGCCGTGACAAGACGATCAGCTTCAAATTGTTGACGTAGTATACTGTCAGCTTGGCTTGTACGAATGCGTGCTTTGTGAATATGTTTTAGTAGCGATCGCGTTTTAAAAGTACGAGTTCTGACATCTTGAGCACGTTGAGCACTATCTTCAGTAGCTTGCTCAATTCGAGCAGTTTGAGCGGTTCGGGCAATTCGGGCAATGTATAGATCCTGTAAGTGCCGCGACATTTGGTTAGACCGATTTTGGACTTCTTCTTGTCGAGATTCCGATGCTAGCTGACTATCAACCAAAAAATCCGCTCGTTTTTGCAGTCGTTGTTTCCTTGCTTCCGCGAATTCTTGCATTAAAGAAGCCATGACATTACCCTCAAATTCACTTTTTTAGATTCGGTTTTTAATCGCTTTGAAAAACACTTTTCCATGAATCGCTTTAAACTTTTTCATTAATCCCCCTTCCCGCCGTATAACTACCTTGCCAGAAAATTATTGCCTTGTAAGCAATAAACTGACAAGATAATTTTTAGGGAGAAGGGAGTAGAAAAGAGATCAGTACACTGATAATCTGTTGTTTTGTATTTACTACTAGCAAAGCTAGCCGTAAGCACTTAGTAAGCTGCAGGTACTGATGCCGATGCCGTGAGACCAATTGCTTCAGCATACTTGAGATATGTATCCACAGAGGCGATAACAACACGAGCTTCGATTGTTAATAGTTCGATTCCCACCAAAGAGACTCTTACCCATGCATCAATGACAATGCCCTTATCCAAAATGCGATCAATGACTTCCGCTAAGCTAGAGGAAGAATTTACTTTTTCGACTGCCATGATAATATTTTCCCTGAGTTTGAATTATGTTAGGCTTTGTAATTCTGCCTGTGCAAACTGTACTACACAACAGCAAAATTACTTATACTTATTTTAACTGACCATCTTTAATTAAGATGTACTTTTTATTCTATAAGGTATAGAGAATGTTGATGATAAACTTTCTTTAAGATAAGGTTAAGGATATAGCAGAGTAGTATTTACAAGTACATAGCCAGATTTTGAGTCAGTAGACTAATTATGTATTTTCTGTTGCAAATTTTCTTGATAGACTGTTTTTCAGACGTTATTATTGAGTTTAAACCAGATTTTTATCACAATATTTATTAATCATCTACAAATAAAACCATGGATAGTAATATCAACAATCACTCTAACTCAACCTCAAAAAGTGATGACAAAAAAGCTGTTGAAGGGCTGAAATCTAATATTCAAACTCAAGAAAAGGATAGTTTTGTTAAACTTGCCATGCGTAACATGGTCAAAAAAGGCAGTACGTCACTATTTCATTTTTTCTTAACAATTGTAGGGGTGTTTGGTGTTTTGCTAGGATTAGCGATCGCTTTTCATTAGACAAACCTCGAGTCTTTGCTCTAATTTCTATTTTCTATTTTTAAAGTTTATGCGAACCACTTTGTCAGAAGATATTACGAAAAATCTACAAAGCACAAAAACTTTTTTTGGGAAAAATATTGATTTTACTCTGAATAACGTCAATCAAGCTGCCAGTCAAGCTAAAGATGTAATTTTAGAGCGTACTAGCCAGTCTATTGAAAACATCAGTCAAATCAAAGAACATGCAAAAACAAGTTTTACAAAGACTATTGATAATACCTTTAGTAATGTTACAGAAACAACTGATCAGTTAGTCAATGGGATAACTACTGCAAAGATTACTTTGCAAGATTCTTTACAGAAAAACATTGAAAAAATTGACAATCTGAATCAAATACTTTCTGATGGAATACAAGCTTCAATAAATTCATCTTTGAATAGTTGGATAAATGCTCACCCTCGATTAGTTTGGTTAATAGATCATCCTTTACAAGGGCTTTTAATATTATTAGTAGGGATATTTCTATTTTTAGGATTATTAAAAGCTATATCCGATATAACAGCAAGGTTTTGGCTATTAATTCTTACTTACCCATTCAAACTAATTTCATCTAAATTGAAGTTAATTTCAAAATCTTTTCAGAAAGACAATAAAAAAGCCGTAAGTGTCTCAGAAGTAACTATAGATCAGCAAAAACTGGTTGCGATCTTGAACCGTCTAGAATCTATTAGGCAAGAGCAAGATTTATTATTACAAGAAGTAATTTGTCTATTAAAATCTGAATCAACACCTACAAAAGAATCAGATTTGTTGAGAGCTATGCTTAAGACCACAAACTCTACGCAAAATAAGTAATCAGGTTAACAGTCAGAAATTAGGAATAATATTGTAAATCTGTAGAAATAGAGAATACAGATATTAGTACATTTATCAATCGACGCGGATTTTGCAGTTATGAATGAAATACAAATAATTTATGCATTTGGGGTGGTGCGCTTATTAATCCCGTAGGGTGCATTTTTTCATTTTTTAGTTAAGATTTAATTTTTTCTTGCCTTTTGTTTTATGGAGTTATAAACCATTGAGTATCGATCTGTATTGTGAAATTTATCCTGAGATTGCCGATCGCCACCCAATCTCCTTAGAAAAATGGCAAGAATGGTTTGCTAGTTGGGAGCCATATCTGCGATCGCAACTTGCGATCGCAGATGGCGAGTACGAGCTAACTCTAGCAATTACTGATGATTTGACAATTCAACAATTAAATTTGCAATATCGTCAGCAGGATCGTCCAACTGACGTTTTGTCCTTTGCGGCTCTAGAGTCAGATGTACCAGAGATTCCCAATGATGACGCTGGGTATGTAGAGCCAACATGTTTGGGCGATATCATCATTTCGCAAACCACAGCAATCCGTCAGGCGGAAGAGCGTGGCCATTCGCTAACCTATGAACTAGCTTGGCTGGCTGCCCATGGACTATTACATTTACTTGGCTGGGATCATCCTGACGAGGACAGTTTAGAAGCAATGCTAAAACAACAAGATCTCATGTTGCAGCTAATTTTTCTGTGATTTCTACAGCAGTCTGCATACTCCCTTCCCACCAGAGGATTAGCGTTGCGGCGCAACGCTAATCCTCTGGTGGGAAGGGAGTAGCCTCAAAAGCCAAAAGAGATAAGCGGCGCTCCGCGCCGCTTATCTCTTTTGGCTTTTGAGTTGTCAAGCAATTTGAAAATTGGGAAACAATTACTTAAGTATTTCTATGTGTAATTTGGGTAAACTGACTTTCTAGGGTTAAAATTTTGTGAATTGCTTGGCAAAGTCTATTGGGAATCATCTCCATGAACAATGATTTACAGCTATCAACTCTACTCTCGTTCACATCGTCTTCTTTCTCCGCACACATGACAAAGACCAATGAATTAGAAACATCCGAACAAAATGCAGCCGAACGAAATGCAGCGCAACGCAGTGACTCTTTTCAAGTTGCCACAAATTTGCTACTTAGTTTCAAATATGCTGGACAAGGTGTTAGCTATGCTTTTCGGACACAGCGCAATTTTCGGATTCATCTGATCATTGGTGCGATCGCAATGTCTCTGAGTCTTTATTTCCAACTATCAGCCGTCGCCTGTTCGATCATTAGTTTGACAATCGCCCTAGTTTTGGTGTTAGAACTATTAAATACAGCTTTAGAGGCTGTCGTTGATTTGACGGTGGGGCGTGAGTTTCATCAGCTAGCTAAAATTGCGAAAGATTGTGCGGCTGGCGCTGTGCTAATTGCGGCGATCGCCGCTTTGATGATTGCTGGCGTGTTATTATTGCCCAATATTTTGAAAGCGTTTTTCTAAGAAAGTATTAGAGTCGCTTTGAGTACCTAAAAGGAAATGCTGACTAATTACATCCTAAATTGTCAACATTTCCTGAAATCGAGAGAACACTTAAGGAGATTTCTAGCAAAGAATTTACCCCACCCTAACCCTCCCCTTGCAAAGGGGAGGGAACAAGATTTATGGTCTTCCCCCTTTCCAAGGGGGAATTAAAGGGGGTAAGTCAGACATGCGCGTTTTACAGGGTATTTTCTTTCTTGGAAATGTCTTAAGATGCCATGCTTAGCAATAGTTCGGAATCCAACAAAAATACAGTTTGCGGCTCAGATTTCTTAATCGATACTTGCATCATGTGACTAGCAATTCCTAATGTGTCGCGATCGCGATATTCAGATGATACTGGTTGGATAATACTTACTGGCACATCTTCTACATTTGGCAAAGTTGCGATCGTAATACCATACAAACTATTTTTGCCAGCGAAAATCACCAAAAAGCCTTTATCAATATT
>CASBRC010000373.1 GCA_949128015.1 Synechococcales cyanobacterium PMM_0003 | reverse complement strand
GTCTAGAGCCTTGCGGAGATTTTCTTCGTCAAAGCGATCGCCTTCTGGACTTGCGGCTTCAGTGAAGCCATCAGTGTAATAGATGATGACATCGCCTGAATTTAGGTGCGTACTTCCTTCTTCATACTTTGAGCCAGCTTCTAAGCCAATCAATGCGCCCATTGTATCTAGAGCATGGACGGTTCGAGTCTTAGCTCGCCAATGCAATGCGGGGGTATGAGCCGCGTTACTAAAGGAAAGAATCTGGGTTTCGGGATCGTATTCCGAATAAAACATGGTTACGAAGCGATGAGATTTCTCTAAATCCTCATACATCACCTCATTGAGATGTTCCAAAATTTTGCTAGGAGAATGATTATTCAATACCTCAGCCCGTAGCATTCCGCGAGTCATGGTCATGATCAAGCCTGCGGGAACGCCTTTGCCCATCACATCGCCAACGACAAAACTCCAGCGATCGCCCTTTTGCATAGGGATAAAATCATAATAGTCGCCACCAACGCGGCTTGCTGTAGAGCATTGCGCTGCGATCTCAATACCTTGGATTTTCGGACAATTGCGCGGTAAAAGTTGGCGCTGAATTTCGGCACCGATCTCCATCTCGCGATCTTGGCGCTCTTTTTTAATTAGCTCAGTGGTGAGTTCATGATTTTCTAGCCCTACAGAAGTTTGATCGGCAACCAAACGCATCAAAGTGCGCTTATTATCTGTCCAAATATAATCAGGTTTGCGACTAAAAATATAGAGCCGACCGCGCACAGAATTTTTAATTAAAACTGATGTACCGAATAAATGTACGTCAGCGCCTAGATAGCGACTGACCATTTCATCAAGGGCGTTAGGGCTGCCTGTTAAGACTTGTTGGATGGCGCGTTCGATCGCTGTTCGCACCTGTTGAGCTTTCATGCCGCCTTTGTTCTTCTCTGGGCAATGTAGAGACTCTAGGCGCATTTGCCCACTAGCTTTAAACAGAATTAGCGCACCGCCATCAGAGTCAGTAACACGACTAGCGATCAGGGGAATTAATTCTAAAAATTGATTGAGGTTACTAAAGCTGCGGAGAGCGTAACCCAAGAAGCTAAGCAGCTCATGGATTTTATTTTGATCCTGACTCATACGTCTGAGTAGGTCTTTGAGATCTTTCATCACCATCACAGACGCATTGTCTATATCTGGCTGTGGTGGGAGCGATCTGTTTCTAGGTGGCAATGATAAGGACATACCAATGCTGCGACGCTAGGTGGTTTGGACGAAAGCTAATTTAGTCAAATAGTGTAGCCTTAGTTGACCAAAAATTAACAAGCAATTTCAGTATTCTTTTAAAAGAGTTGTCGTATCAAATAGGCGAACGCAATAAAGCAATGGCGCACGCTTCGCGTGCGCCATCGCTTTATTGTGTTTTCGCGGTTTTAGAACTAGTTACTCAATAAGGCTTCGACAAATTCATAACTTGAGAAGGGTCGTAGATCTTCGATACCTTCACCAGCGCCGATAAATCGGATTGGTAAACCGAGTTGTTGGACTACTGCGATCGCAACTCCACCTTTTGCCGTGCCATCGAGCTTGGTGAGGATTATGCCTGTAATACCTGCGGATTGAGCAAATACTTCGGCTTGCTTAAGTCCATTTTGTCCGAGGGTAGAATCTAGCACTAGCAATGATTCGATCTTGGCATCAGCAGATTTTTTATCAACAATGCGCCTGATTTTGCTGAGTTCTTCCATGAGATTTTTTTTGTTTTGCAATCTCCCAGCAGTATCGACCAGCAATAATTCAGTGCCTCTGGCCTGAGCGGCGCTAATTGCATCAAACACAACGGCGGCAGGATCGGCATTTTGAGCTGGATTGGAGATCACATCCACATTCGATCTTTGCCCCCAACTCTTGACCTGTTCCACGGCGGCGGCTCGGAAAGTATCGGCAGCAGCAATCAGGGTTTTGTAGCCAGACTTGACGCTGAGATGCGAGAGTTTACCAATAGTCGTAGTCTTACCTGCACCATTTACGCCAGTAATCAACCAAATATTTAGTTGGTTTTTTTCTGGGATCAGCATCGGAATTGGTTCGCCATTCTTCTGTGCTGATACGTCAAGCATCTCGCACAAAATTTGTTTGAGATAGGCGATCGCTTCTTCGGGAGGCAAAACTTCTTTGCGAAGTTTGTCTTGCAGCTTGGCAATAATCTGATCGGTTGCTTTGACCCCAACATCGGCTTGTAGTAGCAAAGCCTCAATATCATCAACAGAGTCAGCACTGAGAGGTCCCTGTCCAACGATCGACTTTAGTTGATTGACTAGTGACAGACGAGTTTTGTCTAAGCCTTGACGCAGACGATTTAACCATGTGATTTCTTCGACTGATATTTCATCGGGGCGGCGACCTTGTGAGGCGAGGACTTCGGCTGACCAGATAAAATCATCATCAAACTTAATTGTGGCTTTGCGTCTCGATGCGATAACTGCTGGCTTAGCAACCTCTGGCTCGATGATGGCAGTAGCTTCGAGGGCGGCAATACGGGCGATGCGATCGCTATCCGACTGCATCCAAAAAGGCACAGATACAGGCTCATCGGTAATTTCTGTTGATATGATTTGGGCAGCATCTTCAACTAATACTGGTGTTGATTCAGGTGCGATCGGCTCGACAAGTTCAGCAATTTCAAGTTCAACAATTTCTACCTCAATAACCTTAGCTTCAGGCTCAACTATTTCAGGCTCAATAATTTCTTCTTCAGAGGCTTCAGTTTGTTGCTGCACATTGGCATAAGCCGCCTTCGCCCAATTTAATAAATCTTGTGATGCAGGCGATGCGATCGGGCTAGATTCTGAAGCAGGCGAAGGATCTGGCGTTTTTTCTTCAGTTTGGGCTGGCTCTACAGGTTGATTTTTGCTGTCTTTATCATCATCAAACTTTCGTTTAAACCAATTAAACGCCATACCAAAACCCTCGCACTTAGAACTATTAGCTTCTAATCCTAACCTCTAGAGCCAATTAGTGTAAATGCAGCCCAATTACGCGGGTATAGATTGTCTCGCATAGTCTTGATCATCGCTTGTGTGATTTTCTATTTGGCAGTATTGCAAGCGTCGAAAAAAAGTTACACAATGTCGGCGAGAAGCTCTATCGCACCACCGAAATTGTTTCCGTATAATTTTGAAATTGAAGTTGATTAAAATCAACAGATAGGAGATTGCCAAGTAACCGTTCAAGAGGATAGAAGAAGAGAAAGGAATTTGCATTTGCGTTAATCGACAGCTCTCAGGTATTGCTAATCTAGCATCTGTAACGCGGCTTCAATTATTGTTCTTTCAATGATTCAGGGATCACCCGATGCGATCGCTTTCATTTGCAATGCGTTGAGTATCGTTTCGTCGATATCTTCGATAGTTCGATGCGTGCGATCGCCTGACATCAACTGTGAAATTATCCGTTGCTTGTTCTCAAT
>CASBRC010000372.1 GCA_949128015.1 Synechococcales cyanobacterium PMM_0003 | reverse complement strand
TTGAAATTGCTTTATTGGAAAGTTCAATAGCATTAAAATTTGCTGGTGCCCAAACCAAAGGAAGCTCGATGGAAAAGGTACTTCCTTGACCGTACCGACTTTCCAAAGTCAGCATTCCACCTAAAGATTCTGTCATTTTTTTGGCAATGGTAAGTCCCAAACCTGTTCCTCCAAATATTTTTTCAATGCCATCGTTGGCTTGCGTAAATTCGTCAAAAATCAGCTTTTGGCTACTTTCTTTAATGCCAATTCCCGTGTCTTTTACACTAATTTCAATTTTATTCTTAATTATTTTTGTTATTTCTATTTTAACTTTTAAATTCATTAACCCTGCAAAAGCAATTGGTTAATTTTTCTGTCAATATTATTTCTCGCAATCATGAAAAATAAAGTTCAAAGATACTCGCGGAATATCTTCAAGAATATCCCTCAATTTGTCGTTTTAATTGCGATCGCAACTTTAACCATATTTCCTTTACTTTGGCTAATTAGTACAGCCTTCAAATCACCAAGCGAAAATATTTTTCAATCGGTTCCGCAACTATTGCCAGCGCAACCCACCTTTGATAACTTCATCAAAGTCTGGAAAAACTCCCGCTTTGACCTATACCTATGGAATAGCTTTTTCGTTTCCAGCATCACCGTATTTTTAAACTTGCTATTCTGCTCCCTCGCAGCCTTTCCTCTTGCCAGACTAGAGTTTAAAGGACGTGACCCAATCTTTTGGGCGATTGTCGGCACAACGATGATCCCGTTTCAAATTACGATGATTCCCCTCTATATTTTGGCAGTGCAGCTAAATCTCAAAAATACTTACGCTGGCTTGATTTTCCCCTATGTAATTTCCGCTTTTGGGATTTTTTTATTACGTCAAGCCTTTCAAAGCGTTCCCAAAGAAATGGAAGAAGCCGCCCGAATGGATGGTTGCTCTAGTCTAGGTATTTGGTGGCATATCATGCTCCCTGCGGCGCGTCCTGCCCTCACAACTCTGGCAGTATTTACATTTGTGGCAATGTGGGGCGATTTCTTATGGCCCTTAGCGATCGTGGATAAAGCTGAGCTTTATACGCTGCCCCGTGGGATTGCCAGTCTTGCCAGTGCCTTTTCTGAAGATTGGCGCTTAATTGCCGCAGGTTCGGCAATTTCGATATTACCAGTATTTATTGTGTTTGTGTTTCTGCAACGCTACATTATCCCTACTGAGGCAAGTATTGGTGTGAAAGGTTAAACCATGCCCAGATTACGACAATAAGCATGATCAACTCTGCAAAATTCCAACTCGCGACTTTATCCGCCCATGCAATTATCGTTTGCGGATCGCGGTTGAGAATTAAAGTCTGGAGGGTTGGTGCTACGAAAATACGTCCGTTTCCGCGCAAAGCTTTAAAAGATTCAGCCCAATTGTGTTTCCATCGAAAGGGGAATAGACCGAAAAATACTTTTCGCGATCGCAGATCTTGTGAATTTAGCTTGACCAAAGGAAACTCAACAAGCTGATTTGTGATAAAGTGTATGTAAATTTTAATAAACACACTTGTTTTATCACAAGAAATTATTTTTGCAACATGTCTAAAATCCCAGCAGATTTGCATAAAAAATGTGAGACAGGAGTAATCCGAGCAAAAGATGCGATCGCGCAGGGTTACCATCCCATGAACCTAAAACGATTGGAACAGAAAGGGTTACTCGTTCATTCAGGATGGGGAATTTATACTCCCATTTCCGCAAATATTACTGAGCATCACGGCTTGGTCGAAGCAACTCAACGAGTACCAAAGGGCGTAATTTGCTTGCTTTCAGCATTGAGTTTCCACGAATTGACAACTCAAATACCTTTTGAAACTTGGCTAGCGATCGCGCCCAATGCCCGTCATCCCAAAGACAAGCTGTTGTCCCTTCGGATACTACATATGTCTGGAGAAGCATTGAAATCTGGTATTGAATCCCATGAAATCGAAGGAGTAACCGTTCGCATTTATTGCCTTGCAAAAACCATAGTAGATTGTTTCAAATATCGCAATAAAATCGGATTAGATGTTGCCATTGAAGCACTCCGAGAATGCTTGCGAGCGAAATGTTGCACCGTTGATGAACTATGGCATTATGCCAAAATCTGTCGAATGAGTAATGTTATGCGTCCCTATCTCGAAGCGATCGCATGACACAAGATATTAAAAATGTAGCAGCTTCTATTCGTACTCGCTTGCTCCAACTTGCCAAAAAGAACAGAGAAGATTTTAATTTTTTGCTATCTCGCTATGCGTCAGATCGCATTCTGTATAGACTAAGTCAATCTGAATACAGACATAGTTTTGTGTTGAAGGGAGCTACCCTTTTTACTCTGTGGAATGGAGAACCTCATAGAGCTACAAAGGATATAGACTTGCTTGGCTTTGGAACTCATGAGGTAGAAGCCCTAATCGAGATTTTTATAAAAGTCTGCCAGCAGCCATGTCAAGCCGATGGCATTGTGTTTCATGCTGTCGAAGGAGAAAAAATTAAAGAAGAACAAGAATATGAAGGAGTAAGACTAAAAGTAAAAGGAAACCTAGGCTCAGCTAAGATTACCATCCAAGTAGATATTGGCTTTGGCGATGTGGTTACGCCTCCTCCAGTGGAAGTTGACATGCCCCAAATACTGGATTTGCCTACTACAAGATTACAAATCTATCATCAAGAAACTGCGATCGCAGAGAAATTTCAAGCAATTGTTTCGCTTGGTATTGCAAACAGCAGAGTCAAAGACTTTTATGACATCTGGTTTCTCTCCCAAAATTTTGATTTTCAAGGACATTTACTAACGGAAGCAATACAAGCAACCTTTAAGAGACGACAGACCAACGTGCCATTAATATCTCCTTTCGCTCTTACTGAAGAATTTGCGAAAGATGAAAAGACTCAAAAACTTTGGCAAGGTTTTATCAAAAAAAACAAGCTTCTCTTAAATCCCCCTTCGTTTCAAGAGGTTATCGCGAGTATTCGCCAGTTTTTAATGCCCGTTTGTTTAGAGATCACAAAAGATGAAGATAACAAACAAATGTGGCATTCTTCTATACAAAGATGGCTCTAAATCCACTCTTATCCGAGCAGATGCCAAGGCTCCCTTGTCTGCTTGGATGTGAGCGTAACTCTTTTTAGATTTTGTCCTTTGCTTTTACAATAATGCGGTTGCCTTGCAAAATATTATTGATTTGTCTGAGAACTTCAAAATCTTCTTCAGGAAGATTCGCAATAGGCGAAGGTTGTGGATTCTTTTCTAAAAAGCTAAAAGCTTGACGGAAATCGTTAGGTGCGGCTGCGATCGCATTATCAAAATGACAAGGAACAATCCGCACAAAATCCCAACTCGCGACTTTATCAGCCCATGCAATTACTGCTTTGGGATCACGATTGAGAATTAAAGTTTGGAGGATTGGTGCTACAAAAATACGACCATTTCCGCGCAAAGTTTTAAAAGATTCGTGCCAATTATGTTTCCATCGAAAGGGAAATAATCCGAAAAGTGCTTTGCGCGATCGCTCTGGCGCGTTAGTAATATCGAGTAAGGACTGCACAAAAGAAACAGTTTCTAAAACTTGAGGACGAAAATAGAACAAAAATAGAGCAGTTCTTTGCCAGCCTCGGATACGATTTATTTCTGTATCGACAATTGGTTCTAATGCGCTATCTCTAGCATGAAATAGAAGTGGATAGGGATCGATTTGTAAGATTTCAGGTGGCTTTTCAGGAATGGAAACGATGGTGTCGGTGACTAGGAGAGTTTGCGATCGCTTGTCAAACATAGCTACTTCAGCAAACTTCCCCAATCCCAGTTCAATCGAACCAAGAATTGCATAGTCAAACTGATCGGCAAAGGGAGTCTGCGAGACATCCTCAGGTAAAATCGATGTGCGTCGCCAAGGGATACCTAGCCAACTGAGAGGCAAATTAAAAGGGAAACTCCATTGGTGTGGCGAGACATATACATGAGCATTAGGAAAATATCGCGCAAAGGGTCCTACGAAGACTTTATGCTCAATTCCTGAAACCGTTGGCAAAATAATGTACTTGACTTCACCATGCTCGGCGACAAGTTCATTTACTAGACGAATACATTCGGGAGTCGGGGCAACAGGGGCATAGACCAGCAATCCCCCAGCCGCCAACTTCACCACTGTCATCCTGATCGGCACGACTACATAAAAAATCCCTTGAAGCTGCTCAAATGTCCAAATCGAATCTTTGACAACTTCTTTACGAAGTGTCCGCCTTTGACCATAGGGATAAATCGGTACGACTTGCCAAAATTTCCACGACCAGTCCTTTGGGTTGTTTGGCTCATTCTCAGACTTGCGATGTATTTCTTGGGCAGTCATCAAACTCGATCTCAGTACGCATAATACTTGTAGTGCAAATATCATAATGCGATCGCAAACATCAATCAAATTCTCATCAAATAATTCCAAGAAAAAAAGTACGCTTTGCGTCCTTTCTTTAGTTGTTAGTTAATTCTTGGAGAACCTTTTTATATTTCTCCAAACGCTGCAAATCTTTGGCATTAGGATTGGCAATTCGACTCATATCCATATTGTGCGTCACGTCAGCAATCTTGACTTTACGGGCGATCGCATTAGACTTCACCCGCATAATGTAATCTTCATATTGCTCTCCATCAAGTTTGGTAATCGCTGCGATCGCATCCGTAATAAATTCAGGAAAACCTTGCTTGACCAAACCCTCAATTGTCAGATCGGAATCCTCAATTGCATCATGCAAAACCGCCACAATCTTACTTTCGAGCGTGTCCATCTGCGCCATGACGGTTAACGGATGCGAAATGTACGGCTTTCCCGCTTTATCTAATTGTCCTGCATGGGCTTGGTTTGCGATCGCGATCGCTAAATCCAGAAGAGTTTCAAAGTCTTTCATGATAACGAATACAAATTAGGGCAAGAGCGACTTCATCAGCGCATTGCTGAATTACGGCAATATCATTAAGGCTCAAAGCATTGGCATCCCGCCAACGCATCGCCAATATGCCTAATACCTCCTCACGAAAAGTAACTGCGATCGCTAAATTAGTTTTGCATGGTTGCTCTAGATCGGCTTGTGGATCGTGAGACAGAGAAATCTGTGACTTTTTCGTTGCGATCGCAGTTTCTACTAAAGGATCGGTTGTTAAATCCCCAAGATAATTGCCACATATAGCTTGAGTATCAACTAAATCACCATGATCAACTAACTGCAAAATTACCCCATCTGCCCCAAAATTTTGCCAAAATGCATCAGCTAAAGGTAGTACACAGTCAGATAACTGATTAAATTTCTGGGCAATCGCAACAATTACCGACAACAAAGCATTCTGAGCTTGCGATCGGCTCAACTCCTCAGAACGTTGTTTGAGCAAATCATAATTATCGGTCGCCTCTGACACAACCAACTTCAGTTGATCTGGCTCCCAAGGCTTCGTAATATATTTGTGAACCTGTCCAGAATTGATTGCATCAATTAAATCAGTAATATCTGTATATCCCGTCAGCACAATCCGCATCGTATCAGGAAAATCTGACACAGTAAGGCTGAGAAACTCAGTTCCATTCATCTCAGGCATTCGCTGATCGGAAATAATCGCCGCCATTTCCCCCTCATTTGCCAGAATCTCTAAAGCCTTGACCCCACTATCAGCTTGAAATACGGTAAACTCCCTGCGAAAGGTGCGGTATAGCAAATCAAGGTTATCTTGCTCATCATCAACCACCAAAAGCTTGGGTTTTTTGGCTGGATTTACTTTATTTGGCTCAGCAGCAGAAAACGAAGAAAAAGTCATGAGCAAAAGTTGGTTGAATACTAACCACAACTACAGTAATGCTACCAAAATACAAGGGGCGCAAATGCGCCCCTTGTATTTGATTAAAAAAGCTTCACCATCGAGGCTTTTTGATGTTTAGGCCTTAACAGCTTGACGGCTAACTTGCTTCAGTTCACCCTTAGCGTACTTAGGAACAAAATCATAAATGCTAACTTGCTTGATCTTGCTAGCTTGACCAGCAGCGTCAAACTGGGTATAGCGATCAGCACATACTTTTTGCATGTACTTGATCGAAGGCTTCAAGAAGTGGCGAGGATCGAATTCCTTAGGATTCTTAAACAAAGCTTCACGTACCGCAGCTGTGATCGCAAGGCGACAGTCAGTATCGATATTGATCTTACGCACACCGCACTTAATGCCCTTTTGGATTTCTTCAACAGGTACACCATAGGTTTCAGGAATAGCACCGCCATACTCATTAATCAAGGCAAGCAAGTCTTCAGGAACTGAAGAAGAACCATGCATAACAAGGTGAGTGTTGGGCAAGCGGTTATGAATTTCTTCAATACGACTAATCGCCAAAATTTCGCCAGTTGGTCTGCGAGTAAACTTGTATGCACCGTGGCTAGTGCCGATCGCAACGGCAAGAGCATCAACTTGAGTGCGCTCAACGAAGTCAGCAGCTTCATCAGGATCGGTCAAAAGTTGCGAATGATCCAACGCACCTTCAAAACCGTGACCATCTTCAGCTTCACCTTTACCAGTTTCAAGGGAGCCTAAGCAACCTAGCTCGCCTTCGACGCTTGCGCCGAACGCATGAGCGACTTTGACAACCTCAGTGGTAACAGCGACGTTGTATTCATAGCTAGCGGGGGTCTTAGCATCAGCTTCTAAGGAGCCATCCATCATGACACTGGTAAAGCCATTTTGGATTGCAGAGTAGCAAGTTGCAGGCGCATTACCGTGATCTTGGTGCATCACGATCGGCAGATGCGGATATGTTTCAGCAGCAGCTAAAATTAAGTGACGCAGGAAATTTTCGCCTGCATAATTGCGTGCGCCACGAGAAGCTTGCAAAATTACAGGGCTGTCGGTTTCATTAGCAGCCTGCATGATCGACTGGATCTGCTCCATGTTATTTACGTTAAATGCAGGGATGCCATATCCATTCTCAGCCGCATGATCGAGCAGCAGACGCATTGGTACTAAAGCCATATTAAAAATCTCTCCTAGACTAGATCGAGCTTGTGCGATTGTTGATAATCTTAAAGCATTTTGAAGCCCAAAATCCAGCTAAAAAAAGGGCGCATTGCGCCCTTTTTTAGCTGGATTTTCGATTAGATATTTTTTTCGCTGAGTTCCCGACTCATGTAGTCAAAAGGTGATGCTAACCAGTCAGCCTCTGTACCGACTAGACTCATGACCGCTTGTTTCATGATTTGAATACCTTGCACCGTTGGACCAATTGGCACGCCAAGCGAGTTATAAGTTTCACGCAAACCTTGCAATACTCTCTCGTTGAGGACATCATTATTGCCTGCAACCAAAGCATAGGAGGCATAGCGCAAATAGTAGTCCATGTCACGCAAGCAGGCGGCAAAACGGCGAGTTGTGTAAGCGTTACCACCTGGACGGATCAAGTCTGGGACTTCTTCAAATAATTGTGAGCCAGCCTTACGCACAATCGATGCAGCATTAGCGGTGATGGCTGAAGAAGCAGCTAAGCGGGCGCTGCCTGTTGCAAAATAGGACTTAAGGGTGTCGAGTGCATCGCGATCGAAATATTTACCAGTGGCATCATAAGCACCGATTAGGCTGGCAATTGCATCTTGCATGTTGTGTTCTCCGTTAATTTGTCTTTAATAAATGTATCGGTAACGTATTTGTAAAGTTTGTAAACTATATATAACTTTAAATTTGCTAACTTATCCGTTGGACAGTTACTGTAATAATTTTACTGTGCTTTCAGCGTCTCACCAAATTTTGGCAAACCAAATTGCAGGGATAGAAAATGTCGGAATTAGGTCGCTGCAAGGTAAGCTTAGATACTATGCTTATTATCTAAGCTTAAAGAAAGCTAAAATACAAAAATTAAATATTTGGGTTTAGCTGAAACCCTTGCAAGAAATTTATTAAAGCAATGTCTGGAATTGAAGCTGGTGTAGGGCTAGGTCTATGAAGTGGGTTACTAGTCTTTCGACAAAAATATCTTTGGAAGCTGCTGTACAAGATTTGTCACAGCAAGTCTTTGCTCTGCTAGGCGATCGCTCGCTTGATTTAGGCTTTTTGTTTGTTTCGACTGCTTTTGCTAGCGACTATCCACGCTTGTTACCGTTGCTAGCGGACAAGTTACCAATTCAAAAGTTAATTGGTTGCTCTGGTGGGGGGATTGTCGGTAATGGTCAAGAGTTTGAAGATAAACCTGCGATCGCATTACTGGTGGGTCACTTACCCAATGCTAAAGCCCAAATATTTCATCTTGATGATAATCAGTTGCCAGATCTCGATAGCCCCCCCGATCTGTGGGAAAAACTAACGGAAGTCGATCCATCGGTTGCGCCTAATTTCGTATTGGTTGGCGATCCCTTTTCATTTCCGATTAATGACTTAATCCAAGGGCTAGATTTTGCTTATCCCAATGCCGTCAAAGTTGGTGGATTGGCAAGCAGTGGTGGTATGGGGGCAAATGCATTGTTTTGCTTTCACGAAGAAGGCAAGTATAAGCTCTATCGTACAGGGCTTTTAGGTGTGGCTCTGTGGGGAGATGTGACCATCGATCCTGTAGTTGCTCAGGGCTGCCGACCAATTGGCAAGATTTTGCAGGTTTCTGAATGTGAACGCAATTTGATTTTAGGGTTAGAGGGCAAGCCACCGCTAAGCCTATTACAAGATACAGTGGGTGAATTAAGCTCAAGCGATCGCGAGCTTGCTCAGCATTCACTATTTATAGGGGTGGTGATGAATGAATTTAAGGCAAATCCATCGCAGGGTGATTTCTTAATTCGCAATATTATTGGTGTCGATCCTCGATCTGGCGCGATCGCAGTTGGCGACAGAATGCGTCCAGGACAGAGAATTCAACTACATTTACGCGATAGCAAAGCCTCAGCCGAAGATTTAGAAGAAGCTCTGATTAATTACACCAATCAATTGAATTTAGAGGCTCCCAATGTCTCTCCCACAGCAGCTTTAATGTTTTCTTGTATGGGGCGTGGAGAAAGACTATATGGCAAGCCCAACTTTGACTCTGAGATCTTGCAAAAACATCTTGGATTAATCCCGTTTGGTGGTTTCTTCTGCTCAGGCGAAATTGGTCCAGTTGGTGGGACAACTTTTTTACATGGTTATACCTCAGTATTTGGAATTGTGAGAGCAAAAAGCAACTAAAAAAAACTAAAAGCTGTGGCGCACGCGCCGCGTGCGCCATAGCTTTTAGTTTTTTTTAGCTGCCTACTTAAGTAGATAGCGTAAAAATTGAGATTGACTCTGGTACAATCACACTAAATTTTCCACTACTTCTCTAGAGTTTTTAGGGTGAGGAATCAGAAGTATGCAGCTAATCAATGTCAAAAAATTACGTTCGATTAAGTTTATTGCAAATCTATACAATCTTCTTTTTAAACCATTAAAAGCAGAAAAAGGAGATTACGATTATCTCAGATGGAACGGATTGATCGACTTGATGTGGAAAATAGGTGGCAGCTCTACGCGAGCATTTTTAACCAAAAAATTCCTCAGCAGTTCACCGCATTATCTATATCCTAAAAACAAATTCTATTTTCTTCCAGGAGAATACGAAGAGTTACTTTCTCAACTTCGCATATCCCGCGCTGCGATCGCAAATGATGTTTTAGCAAAAGTAGTTAAAGCAGATGATGAAGTGCTGGAGTTTGGTTGTGGTCATGGACTGATCGTTGGTGCAGTGGCGAAGTTTTGCAAACGGGCGATCGGGGTGGATGTTAGTCAAGCAATTCTTAGAGTTGCCGAAGAACTCAATCGTGATGTCGAGAATGTTTCATATTTACGAGTTTCAGGACTAGACTTAAAACCTATTCCCGATCAGTCATTAACTTTTGTATATTCAATTGAATGTATACAGCATATTGAGAAAGTCCATGCTGTGACATTTTTTCATGAGTTTTATCGTATTCTCAAGCCCAACGGAAAAGCCCTAATTCAGTTTCCAGATCTGACTCGTCCAGAAGAGCTTGATTCGTGGATGGAAGGTACTTGGAAGATTCAGTCAGAGCGATCTTATTCTGAGCTAACCATGATGAGGATACGTTATTATACGCCTGAAGAAATCAAGATTTTATTAACCCGTATTGGTTTTAGTGATGTAGTTTTTCTAGATTACGATCTCAATCCTGTAGAGCGTGGTTCTATATACTTTTTAGCCACGCGCTAACTAAAAAAAACAAAAGGCGGCGCTGAGCGCCGCCTTTTGTTTTTTTAGTTAGGCAAATCCGAACATCTGTGGCGCACGCACAGCTCTTCGGATTTTGGTTTTAGTTGCTAGTTACAGTTTCCTTGTTAAATGCAAATTGCTTGAGAATGCGATCGCAGATTTGACCACTAGATAGACCGAGTGAATTAAAAGATTGTTCTGGAGAAGCATGTTCAACCAGAATATCAGGAACACCAATCCGATAGACAGGAACGAGAACATTCTCATCACTCAAGGCTTCAAGAACAGCACTACCAAATCCACCCATCAAGCAACCTTCTTCTACAGTAACCACTTTGCCAATTTTTTGCGCTAATGGCACAATCAATTCTGTATCTAAAGGTTTAGCAAATCGGGCATTAACTACAGTGGCGCTAATACCATGCTCATTGAGCAGTTCCGCAACTTGCAGTGATGGATAAACCATTGATCCGTAGGCAAGTAGCAACACATCTTTACCTTCACGCAAGACTTCTGCTTTGCCGATTGGTAATGCTTCCCAATCTTCATCTTGCATCGGTACGCCGATGCCATTACCGCGAGGATAACGCATTGCGATCGGACTTTTATGAGTAATCCCAGTGACGATCATTTCTTGCATCTCGGCTTCGTCTTTGGGAGCCATAAGCACGATATTGGGGATGCAACGCAAGTAGGCAATGTCATACATACCTTG
Source organism: Synechococcales cyanobacterium PMM_0003 (assembly GCA_949128015.1). Lineage (GTDB taxonomy): Bacteria > Cyanobacteriota > Cyanobacteriia > Pseudanabaenales > Pseudanabaenaceae > Pseudanabaena. Next base: position 863 of record CASBRC010000372.1, on the reverse strand, counting down.
GTGGGTGGGTCCATCAGCACCAACAATACCTGCACGATCTAGGCATAGGAAAACAGGCAGATTCTGGATGCAAATATCATGGACGATCTGATCGAAACCACGTTGCAAGAAAGTGGAATAAATTGCAGCTACAGGGCGCATTCCCTCACAAGCCATACCTGCGGCAACGGTTAGTGCATGTTGTTCAGCAATACCAACATCCACAAATTGATTGGGCAATGCGGCTTGAAACTTGTCTAGCCCTGTCCCCGTAGACATTGCTGCTGTAATTGCAACGATCCGCTTATCGTGCTCAGCAAGTTTGATCAGCGTATCTGCAAAAACCTTAGAATAGCTGGGAGGCTTCGGTTTGGTCGAACTTGACGCTTTAGCTTTACCTGTGGACAAGTCAAAAGAATTTTGAGCATGGTAGCCAACGCGATCGGATTCAGCATAGCTATAGCCCTTACCCTTAGTTGTGGCAACATGCACCATGACGGGTCCCGTCAAGGTATGCGCCATTTTAAAAGTGTCGATTAATTCACGGATATTGTGACCGTCAACTGGTCCAATATAGGTAAAGCCAAGTTCTTCAAATACTGCTCCCAGTTTGTTTTGCACCATCGTCAAAATCTTGACATTATCTTTGATGCGCTCGATTTCAGGGCTGATCTGTTCGCCAACAAAAGGAATATTGCGAATCTGCTCCTCAAGGTTATTGGTGATGAATTTCATCGGTGGGCTAAGGCGCAATTTATTTAAATAGCGCGGAATTGCGCCGACATTAGCCGAAATTGACATTTCATTGTCATTAAGGACAACTAATAAATTAGTTTTGGGAAGATGTCCCGCGTGGTTAATTGCTTCGAGCGCCATACCGCCTG
>CASBRC010000371.1 GCA_949128015.1 Synechococcales cyanobacterium PMM_0003 | reverse complement strand
TGAGCGCTAGAACTGCGGAGATTTACACCATCCTTAATTCTGATACTACGGCGATCGCGACCTTCCTCAAACACAGTATGTAAAATACGCTGGATCAACAAATCACTATAATGATTCTGCGGAAATACCCCATGAGCATAGGGCTGATCGATTAATCCCAACCCAAAGTGCAGAGAAGGCGTAAGCACATACTCATTTGTCTTAGACATCGACATCAACAGATATTTGAGAATATCGCGAGTTGCGCCTTGTTCAAGCTGCATTACCTGTTCTAAAATCCCGTGTAAATCAGTAATCTGGATCTGCTCAGGCGTTTCTAACTGTGCCGAAATCCCCATGCTCTCTAATAACTTTGTCCAGTCATCGACTTTCCCTTGATCGGGAGGGATTTGTCGTAGATAGATTGTCGGAATCGCGAGAGATTGCAAGTGTGATGCGATCGCTTTATTTGCCAAGATCATTACTTCCGTAACATTGCCCGATATCTGCAAAGTTACTGGAACTACTGTCAATCCGCGAACTCCCTCATCTGCTTCTTGAGAAGGAATCTGTGGTAAAACTAGTCTAATTGCATTGGAGCGCTCTTGCAGTAAAGATCCTACCTTGGCAATCAGATGCACCAAACCTTCTACTTCTGTATCAATTTCTTGGCTAGGAGCATCCTCATCAACCGCTACCTTGCCATCAAGGATTTGTTGCGCCCTCTGATAGCTCAAATTTGCACGAACCAATACGGCTGAAGGTTGAATCTCAAAAGAGAGCATATTTCCTTCATGATCCAATTTAATTAACACCGACATCGTTAGATATTCGGGCTGATTAAATACATTCATCTCAGGCAACATGGGCAGAATTGTATCACCCAAGAAAAATGAGCGCAGACGTTTTTGCGCTTCTAGATCTAAAGGTGAACCCGCAGTTACATAGGTTGCCACATCAGGAATATGCACGCCTAATTCCCAGCCCGTCTCGGACTCTGCGATCGAAATCGCGGCAGCATTACCAATTCTGACAGTGAGAGTCTTGCGTAAATCCAAACGGTGTTTGAGATCGGCTTTTCTTACGCCTCTAGGCAAACTTGCCGCCGCCGTCAGAGCCTTAGCACTAAATCTTCTAGGCAAATTATGTTTGCAACATACTAAGTCAATATCATTAGTTGACTCGGCATCATCACCCAAAACCTGTAAGACTCGACCCAAGGGCAAATGATTGCCCAGTGAAAATCGTACCATTTCCAGATGTATGAGCTTATTCACTGCTACATCTAGATCAGGGGTTTCTTCGTCTGGTACTAGCTCAACTTCAAATAGGAGGCGATCGTCAAGTGGTACGGCACGATAACTATCATCGGTTAATTTTACCGTCGAGAGCAAAGTTGGATTTGAGCGCTCAAGGATCAAGCGCACTTCACCTTCAGGCGATCGTCGTCGCACGCCGTCTTTGGTTACCCGCACTAAAACGCGATCGCCATTCCAAGCATTGCTCAGACGGCTCTCACGCACATAAATATCTTCCGCACCCTCGACATCTTGGATGGCAAAGCAAAAACCCTTGCTAGAACAGCGCAAACGACCTTCTACCAGTCCTTCTTCTTGGATGCGACGGTATCGTCCTTTATCTTTTTCGAGAATGCCAATCTTTTCAAGCGCATCAAGAGCGACTTGGAGCCGACGAACACTTTTATTGTCATCACCAATCCCAAGTTTTTTTTCGATCGCTTTGGGCGTAACTAGCTTGTCATCAGAGAAGTTGTCTAACAGTTGATTAATCGAGAATTCCATGAGGCGAAGGTCGAGCGATTGTTTAAGGTGAGTAAATTAGATCAAACGAGGGGTAACAAAATAGCAGCCTACGAACACAAGCCCAAAAAGAGATAAACATCGCGAATCAATGCAAGCTGAGATTTCGATAACTATCTTAGACAAATAACTTCGAGAGGTTCGACTGATCAAAACGACACTGTAGAAGTTGATCTATCTTTTTAGAGGCGATCTTGATAGCGTTGCGACATCATCACAGAGCAGAAGGTGCAAAAAAATATGGATCGAGACGCATATTTTTAGTTACTCCATCCTGAAGAACATTTAGCAAGAAATTTAGACTGTCTCTGGAGAGAGCTTAGCTATATTCCGACTATGTTTTAGTGAATTAGGTTGTTTACGAATTTGCAAAGTTAGCTTGTATAGTGTTCCCCTGCTCAACATATTTTAGCCCAATTTCTCCAGTAAATATTTTGGATATTTACTTTATTTAGAAATTCTAGTTTATTTGACGTTTCAGTTTATATCCATCTAGCTTTTATATATTTATTTTTTAGGTTTGTTACGTTTGATCTAAAAAAACAAATAACTTGCCTTAAATAACGTTTGAGCGCAAATACATATCCGAATGTATTGAGCAATACTTAACTATTTGCTGCTATCTTTGCTACATTAGTCAGATACAGATATTTAAGCTGTTTTGTTGTGAGGAATGGTAACCCAAATGTCTAAATTTTCTAAGAAAAACTACAGCGTAGTAATTTCTGCGGCTGTTGCCGCATCTGCTTTGATTAGTGGTGCTGCTAATGCTCAAGATTCTCAAGTAATCCGCTCCGTAACTACTGACAGCTTGGTTCGTCCTAGTGCAGTAGCTCAAAATGTAACTTCAGTATCTCAACTTAGCGATGTTCGTCCTACTGACTGGGCTTTCACCGCATTGCAGTCCTTGGTAGAGCGTTACGGTTGTATCGCTGGCTATCCTGACAGTACTTTCCGT